>DXJA01000192.1 GCA_019056875.1 Candidatus Jordarchaeum madagascarense | reverse complement strand
AGTATACTTCATAAAGCATCTTACGGCATCCTTGCTCAAAAGATCAAGATACCCCCTCTCATTACCTACCCAAGGAGCACAAGTCGTGCTAAAGAAAATATCTGGATTTGTTCTCTCAGTGAACACCACAACGTTCCAATCACCCGGTTCAGGCTGAAACTCCAGAGAGGAGCCTGAAACCTTCTCCTTTAAAGAAATAATTTTTTTCTCCAACTCGTTTACTGCAAGGGCTGCTAGGAGTTTCCCTTCCACGGGGATAATTATCGTTTTACCTCCCTCGACTTTTTCACGCTTATAATCAAGATAGATTTGGGCGTAATCTGGATGTTCATGTAGAAGCCTTCCGCCCACTACTCCACTCGGCCAGTTATATTCATCATATAACCATGCTTTCAGCTCATACTTTCTGCAGGTATCTATGCAATACTCAATTTTTTTCCAAAATTCCGGTGTTAGATATTCAACCTCCATGCCGGTTCGGGGATGTAAAAAAACTCCAGAGTTTCGTTTTTCACTTAATTCTCGGAGAAACCATTCTATATCCTCCTCTGGAAGATCGTTGTTCAAGAACCAGAAAGGGGCTGGACCGAAATCCTTTAGAGGATTCTGGAAAACTTCCTCAAGGGATGCTTCCTTCTGCATGGTTTCTCCCCTTAATTTAAGGGTTTTTAATCGCTAATAAATCTTTTACGACGAAAATATATCAAAAAATGTGCGTTATAATTAGGTATGGGTACGATATTAAATTTATATATTTTTTCAATTAATTTTTTAAAACCAAAATCATTTTAAGAAAAAACAAATCCTTCCAAAAAAGTCCTAGTTAAGAAGAATAAAATTTTAAGGGATATAAAGATTATTAAAAACAATAATGGAGGGTCTATTAATGGCCAGAATAAAAATGATAGATGAGGAGAACGCAAAAGGCAAGGTTAAGGAATTATATGCTAAGATTCTTTCAAAGGAGCCACATGTCCCAGGAGTGATAAAGATTTTTAGTTCGGGAGCCGACCTACTTGAGTTAATGATTGGAATGTATGACACTCTAATGGGTTCTAAATCCATTTTGCCGATCGAGTTAAAGAATCTCATTGCGCTAGCTGTTTCTGTGGTTAACAGTTGTGACTACTGCTATGAATCGTATGCTTATGCCTTAAAACAGTTGGGCAGAACCGAAAAGGAAATTGACAGTATAATTAAGAATTTCGCGGAATCGGATTTGGATAAAAAAACAATTATGGCAATAAATTTTGTAAGAAAAGCAACCGAGAACGCAAATACGGTTACAGACGAAGACATAGACCGCTTGAGAAATGCCGGATTCAAGGATGAGGAAATTCTGGAAATAGCGACACTAATGGGCTACTTCAATATGATTAACAGAATAGTAGACGCATTAGGCGTAAAACCTTAAGAATATTAAAATAAGGAGAGAAGTTGGAAAGATGGTAAAAGCAGTACTTTGGGAAAAGGAAGATGGAATCGCCACAATAACTCTAAATAGACCTGAGGCTCTAAATGCGATAGACCGGGAGTTAACCGACCAGTTTTACGACACATTAATCGCAATCGATCAGGACTGGGAGGTAAAAGTGGTTATTCTCAGAGGAGCGGGAAGAGCTTTCTGCGCCGGAGCAGACATCAAAACCTTTACAAAGCATTTGGAATTAGAACCGGATTATATTTACGACACAGTATATAAGGTTCAACAGGTTAATCTCCTTCTTAAAACCCTGCGACCTCCGGTAATTGCAGCAATGCACAAATACGCTCTTGGAGGAGGATATGAGTTCGCCGCCTCCTGCGATTTTAGATTCTGCACCGAGGACACTATCATGGGTCCCATAGAAATTGCAGTAGGATTGCTTCCCATAGCCACAGGCATGACTATTATGCCCCGAATATTGGGACCCCAGATAGCGAAAAAAACAATTCTACTTGGTGAAAGATTCGACGCCCAGTACGCTAAGGAGATAGGATTTGTTCTAGATGTGGTACCGCAAGAAAAACTCGTGGACGTGGTTACAGAGTTTGCTAAAAAACTGATGAACACTAACCCCCTATTACTGTATCTGGGAAAAATGACCATGAATAGAGCGTTAACATCAGATATCGCTTCGAACCTCAAAGTTGAATGCGAAATATTGAAAATGTTTTCCCACAAGCAGTTTACGGAAGAAAACGTTAAAAAACTGCTAGAAAAGACTAAAAAAGAAATTTGGGGTCAAAAATAATTTTTTAATCTATCCCCCTAATCCCTCTTTTAAAAAATGGAATCGGAAGGTATAAGTGAATTTGCTGTTTTAAAGATTCTATGTCTTCCATGGTAATCTCCATTGAGAATTTAACTTGGAAAGAACTGGACTCGATGGAAAGAGAGAAAACAGTTTTTCTGGTGCCAATAGCCCCACTCGAGCAACACGGACCGCACCTACCTATCGGAACCGATTTTTTTGAAAGTAATTATATTACTAGGGGAGTGGGTGAAAGAATAAAGGTGGAGTTGAGCGATTACAGCGTTCTGATTTATCCCGCTATACCGATAGGCACCGGTACCCTAGACAAGGCTGGTCCCATCGAGTTTAATGCAAAAAATGTTAAGAACATTATATTCGACCTGGGTCAATCCCTTGCCGTTTACGGTTTTCGACACATAATAATATTCGCGTGCCACGGGGCACCCACCTTTGCTGTGGCCATTGAGGAGGCTTGTGAAGAGCTAAATCAACAATATGGGGACATCATTTTTTCCCCCATGGGGTACTACCTTTCATTAATGTTCGGAGGAGACCTCGAGGAGGTGCCCGAAGAACTGCGCCTAATTAGGGAAAAGTTTCCCAAGGACTGGCATGGCGGCTACGGTGAAACCTCGATGATGCTCAACATAAACGAAGAACTGGTCAATGAAGACTATAAAAACTATGAACCCGTAGAGGTGAACGTGACTAAACTATCGGATAGAAAGGTGGTTGACAAGCATGGTAACGGGATTGGCTACTTTGGATATCCCGCAGAGTCTTCAAAGCAGATCGGGAAGCTTATGCTAGACTCGACAATAGGCATTCTCACAAAAATGTCTATCGAATTCATTAAAAGAGAAAACTACAAACAATACCTGCACACCTACTATTGGAATCTTCCCAACTTTAGAACTGACTACAAAGAGTAAAACAAATTTTTTATTATTTTCAAACGAAATTTTGGATTTAATACATCTTTAACTGTTTATGGCTTTCTATTCTTTTTTCTCTTACCATTTAATTTTTAGTGAGTTATATATGAGGCGCTCTAAGAGTGTAGAACCAATAGGGGAGAGGTAGATTTATTACTAAACTTGTAAAAATTTTTTTAAGGATTCCTAAATATTTTGAAATAGACAGAGTTAGGAGATGATATGTATGGGTGTGGATGATTTTAAGGACTACCAGCTTACTATAGGTAAGATTCTTCGAACAGGATTGTACGCCGCCCCGGATCAAAAATTGATTTATGCTCCTCCAAATTTGCCAAAGAGGGAGTTTACCTACACAGAATTTGCTGAGCGTGTAAATAGACTTGGCTTTATACTTGAAAAATTCGGAGTTAAGAGTGCTGAAAAACCTTGGAGCATGGGTACAAGAGTAGCCGTTATGGACTGGAATACCATAAGGTTCCAAGAACTAATGTACGCTGTACCCATGTATGGGGCTGTGTTGTTCACAGTTAACATCAGACTAGCCCCACAAGATATAGCCTACACCATGAATCTAGCTGAACCCGAAGTTCTATTCATACACACAGATTTTGCCCCGTTCCTAAATGCTATTCTTGAGAACGTAAAAACCATAAAGAACGTTGTAGTAATGAGTGACGAAATCACGTGCACCAGAAAAGGGGAACTACCTAAAATTGAAGCACCTGAGGATGTAGGGATTTACGAGTACGAGGAACTGCTGAAAAAATCGGGTGAAGAAAAATACAATTGGCCAGAGATAAACGAGTATTTCGTAGCGAGTCTCTTCTTCACCTCTGGAACAACAGGGTTACCGAAAGGAGTGTACCACACACACAGGCAAATACTATTGTCTTCTATGCAAATACTGATTGCTTCCATGGAATACCCTTTCAGAGCATCTAACAGAGATATAATATTAATACTGGTACCGTACTTCCACATATTCGGATGGATGCAGCCCTACTACTGTGTTCTGGGAGGTAACAAGCTAGTTTTTCCTGGTAGGTATGACTGGGCACACATAGCCCGGTTAATAAAAGATTATATACCTATTGCTAGGGAAGTCGGTGGAAGTGTTATGTCTGGAGGAGTTCCCACAATGCTTTACGCCATATTCCAAGAAGCCAAAAAAATGGGTATCACCGACTACAAAGGCTTCCTGTTTGGATACGGAGGCGAGGCCCTACCCATCTCAGTTTACGAAGACGCCAAAAAGATGGGTATAGACGTAGTTACCGGTTATGGGCCCTCAGAGACGCTAACCGCTATAACTAGGGCGACTTTCATTCCTAGAATGTGGATGAAAATGGGAACAGATTCCGAAAAAATGAGAGACCACTTTGTTCTGAAAAACTCCCTAGGAGTAGCTATCCCCCTAAGTTTCGTTAAGACTGTTGACGAGGAAGGAAATGAAATTCCAATAGGAAGTGAAACCCCGGGCAGAGTACTTTTCGAAGCCCCCTCACCCACAAGGGAATACTATAAGGACCCTGAAAAAACCGAGAGCGCTTGGCGTTACGGCGCATTTGATGTAGACGACTTCGTGGTGATCGATGAGTATGGAGCAGTACTATTTGTCGACAGGGCGAAAGACGCTATCAAAAGCGGTGGCGAGTGGATACCCTCCTCAAGACTCGAGGGATTCATCTCCAGTCACCCAGCAGTTGCAGAAGTCGCAGCAATCGGTGTACCCGATCCCAAGTGGAGTGAAAGACCAATAGCGCTAATAGTGCCCAAACCAGAATACAAAGGCAAAGTAACAGAGGAAGACATAAAGAACCATCTAATAAAAGAACATGTTGAGAAGGGTACAATGCCTAAATGGTGGATGCCCGATAAGGTAATCTTCCTAGACGAAACCCCCAAAACAGCAACTGGCAAAATAAACAAGAGAATACTAAGAGAAGAACACAGTAAATAACCGATAGATCACTCAGATTCAATCATAATTAAAACCAAACAGGCAAAGAAAAGGTTTGAATATTATTCAAACCACAATTCCTTTTTTTTAAATTAGGCTCAAATGCTTTTTATATTAATGTGCTTTTTTTCTTAAAGCTATTTCAAGTTTAAATAGTATTATTGGTGAAAATGTTTATACTGAAAAACATTATATATTTGATTCGAAAACGATTAACACTTAATTCGTTAACTAACAATCAAAAGAGTTCCACCCCGAGAATATTAAAAACTTAAAATAGTACTACACAACATTCTATTTCAAAAAAATGGGGATATACCTGTGTCAAAAAATGAAAATAAGGAAATAACTTTTCCCTCTGGTTTTCTCTGGGGAGCTGCTACCTCTGCACATCAAGTTGAGGGTAATAATACAAATAATCACTGGTGGGCCTGGGAGCAGGAAGGTAGCCGTATTCATGATGGTTCAGTTTCGGGGCGTGCCTGCGATCAATACAATCTTTACGATAAGGATTTCGAGTTAGCCAAAGAGTTGTGCCACAATGTTCACCGATTCTCCATAGAGTGGAGCCGCATAGAACCCAAAGAGGGGAAATGGAGCGAAAAGGAAATAGAACATTACCGCAACGTTATTCAGGCTCTTTTGGATCGTGACATCACCCCAATGGTTACTCTTCACCATTTCACTAATCCCATCTGGCTGCAGGACAAGGGTGGCTGGCTTAATCCAGAATCTGTTGATCTCTTTGAGCGTTACACCAGAGTAGTTGTGGAAAATATGGGCGACCTGATAACATTCTACAACACGATTAATGAACCCATGATGGTCGCGGTGATGGGATACCTTCTGGGAATTCACCCCCCATGCAAAAATGATCTATCCGAATTTTTCACAGCGGGCAAGCACCTTCTCATGGCTCATGGAAAGTGTTACCACACAATACACGAAACTACGAAGGATAAGGGTTTCAATATTAAACCCCAGGCGGGAATCGTAAAACAGATCCCCTACTTCGCACCGGTGGACCCCGGTTCTGAAGACGATGTGCAACAAGCAAAGTTAATGGACGATACTGTTAACCGCTGGTACCTTGAAGGAATCCACACCGGGATTCTTGCCCAACCATTCGGAAAAGGTGAAGAGCCAGAATACTTGAAAGATTCCTGGGATTTCATCGGAGTGAACTGGTACACCAGAATACTAGCGACACCAATAACCGAAACCCAAACCGAAGAACAAGCAAAACTAACAATGAACATCCCCGAGGAAGCGGAAACCACAGACATGGGCTGGGAGGTTTATCCAGAGGGATTCTACTACAGTTTAATGTCAGTAAAGAAGTATAAGAAACCGGTCTATGTAACCGAGAACGGCATAGCAACCCTGAATGATGAGCAGCGATGCCGATACATTCTAAGACATCTCTACCAGTTACACAGAGTAATGGAAGATGGATTAGACGTTAAGGGATATATGTACTGGTCTCTAATCGACAACTTTGAGTGGGCGGAAGGATTCGCAAAGAGATTCGGAATCATAGAAGTTGACTTTAACACAATGGAGAGAAATCCCAGACCCAGTGCTTACCTTTATCGAGACATCATCAAAGACAACAGGATAACCGAACAACAATTCCAAAAATATCTATAACAAACCAACAAAACTCTAAATTATTACAGTCAAAATCCGGCTACCACTTCTCTTATAAAAGCCAGAAAACATTACTTTTACAAAAAAAGAAAAAATTAGAATTTAGATGAGCTTTTTTATTTTTTTAGCTATCTTTAAGCTACTTGACATCAATTTTTTTCTTTGATTCCCACAGCCCATGAAGATTACAAAATTCAACTACTCTTAATTCAGTGGGTGCCTCTAGAATAATGTGGAACGTAGCTTCGGGTGTGGTAACTGTGGGTGCAAACTCTGCTTTACCTAAGAATCTCTCTCCAGCGTAAAGCTCGACCCAATTTATCCAGTGGCCGAGTATATTAGGATGCTCCACTCCATCGATCCCACCCACCTTAACGGACACGCTGAAAGGCTCCTTAGCTTTCACACTATCCGGGGCTTTAACTACTGGTACGTGTTTTTTATCCATGTCTATCATTGGACTCTTAGGTCTATTCATCTTTGTTAATGAAAATTCCTCTGACAATTTCCATAACCTCCTCTAAAATATAATACTTCTATCAAAAATTCGCAGCACCACTTTGATGCTTATTAGTGTGAATGGAGTGGGCTTTAATAAATTTATTCTATTACCGATAAAAATATTCCCTAAGAAAAGTAGTACTTTTTTAAGAAACCCTTTTTTAGTTCATTAAACAAAGACCAATAATTAGTAAACGAACAGAAGAGGTTTTTAACCATGTCTCAAAAAGAGAAGACTTACCAGGATATCGAATTTCCCAAAGGCTTTCTCTGGGGTGCCGCAACCTCAGCCCATCAGGTTGAGGGCAACAACACTAATAACCAATGGTGGGCCTGGGAGCAGGAAGGAGGACACATAAATGACAGCACTGTTTCAGGGCGTGCATGCGACCACTACCATCTCTACGAGAAAGACTTCGACCTGATCAAAGAGCTGGGTCACAATGCTCACCGATTCTCCATTGAGTGGAGCCGCATAGAGCCCAAAGAAGGTCTATGGAACGAAAGGGAGATAGAACACTACCGCAAAGTAATCCAAGCCCTCAAGAATAGAGAAATTATTCCCATGGTTACGCTACATCATTTCACCGACCCCATCTGGTTGGCAGAGAAGGGGGGATGGCTGAACCCCAAGACCGTTGATCACTTTGAGCGCTACACGAGAAAAGTAGTGGAATCATTGGGAGATCTCATACCCTTCTATAACACTATAAATGAGCCGGTTTGGGTGGCTTACGCGAGCTACGGTCTTGGTGTACATCCACCATGCCACACCGATATGAACGAATACTATACTGCGGGAAAACACTTCCTCATAGCTCACGGAAAAAGCTACCGCGCAATACACGAAACCGTAAAAGACATGGGATTCAAAACTAAGCCCCAGGCAGGAATAGTGAAACAAATGATGTACTACGACCCCGTAGACCCCAACGTGAAAGAGGATGTGGAAGAAGCAAGAAAAATGGATGAACTGACCAATAGATGGTTCCTCGACGGAATCCACACCGGAATCATCAGAGAACCCTTTGGCAAGGGTGAGAAACTGGACTATCTCAAAGGCGCCTGGGATCTTATAGGAGTGAACTACTACACCAGAAGCCAAATATCCCCTAGACTAGATGATCCTAAGGTTCTCGAGTTAATGATGTCTCGCAGGGGAGAAACCACAGACATGTACGAAGTGTACCCCGAAGGATTCTACAAAGAACTCATGTCCACAAAAAAGTACGGGAAACCGGTATACGTAACTGAAAACGGAATAGCCACCAATGATGATAAGCAACGTTGCAGATACATTCTGACTCATCTAAAAGAGGTTCACAAAGCGATTAGTGACGGATTGGACCTGAAAGGATTCCTGTACTGGTCATTAATGGATAACTTCGAGTGGAGCCTAGGCTACTCCATGCGATTCGGACTAGTAGAAATAAACTACGAAACACTGGAAAGAAAACCCCGCCCTAGTGCACACCTATACCGAGACATAATAAAAGGTAATAAAATTACAAAGCAACAATTCAAAGAATATCTCTAAAAAAAGGCTCATCTGGAGCTCCTTTTTTCTACTATTTGAGATTAGTTTTTTATCTATTCATCGCAAAATTAAATACCACTATTTTTTGGAATTTTAACCTATTTTT
>DXJA01000191.1 GCA_019056875.1 Candidatus Jordarchaeum madagascarense | reverse complement strand
TCAATATTTAAAACGCTGCGCATACGCTATACTGAAATTTTTAAGAATATTTATTAAAGTTAAATCAGAAAGAGAATAGGTATAAGGAATCTTTTTTTAAGGATTTTTTAATCACCAACTGCGTCTTAACTGGTTTTTACCGATTGTTTTTCTTTTTGCAGAGAGAAGGAAAAATTTTGGAATTATGTAATCTAAGAGAAACAAAACAAATCTAGTAAATAGTATAATAGAAAAAACATAAATAGCACCACTTTTTTGAGTTCACAAAAATATTCCTTAAAAATTTTTATAGGGATTAAAGTAAGATTTCAATTTAGTTAGTAAACAGTGAAGAGGTTGGAAAGCGGTTCGAGGATAAGGGATTTTAGAAAAATTTTCAAAGTTTTTATAAAGAAATAGTAAACACCATTAGAGGACATGATTCTTTTTGGATGAAAGCGTGTGAAACATTATTAACATACAGGATATGACGGTAATAGCAATAGATAAATAATAAATTCAATTAGTTCCTATTGTTTTATTGAAAAGATAATTAGTAGAATTAACAGAAAAACAGTGAAGTTTAATTAACAAAAGGTTCTTTAAATATGATTCTAGAATAATATAATTATGAAGTGTTGCACGAAACTCGTTTTCCACTTTAGGGAGAAGTGAAGACAATTGGTTATTTTGGAAAGTATAAGAGATAACTTGAGAAAATATTTTGAGCTATTTAGAAAACGTGCATTAGAAGTAAAATTTTTGGATAGCATCGAATTGGATGAAATACTTGAAATTAATTTCGAGAGCTATTTGCTCGATTCTGTTCTGAAATCTTTGTTAAAGTCCGAAGAAGGCGTCTCAATGTTTGTATCCTTTTTTAGCGACTACATTAAAGGGGCTTCCTTATGGTTTGAAATGTTTTGTGGGCTGGTTCGAGCGCTTGGTTGTGAAGATTTTTCTAGAGTTCTTTTTAAGCAGATGGAAATTGAGGCTTGTGAGCATTCAATAATTGATGAAAATTACCTTAAATTTCAAATAAGATCGTGTTTTGATTTGTATTTAAATGATACAAGACTTGCTCTTCTATCAACCTATGAAAAGGCGAAGGAACTACCTAAAGTTGTTCATTACACCGAGTCTGAATTTGCAAAAAGGTTAATTCAAGTGGTACAGGGGCAGAATGAGGATTGGGCTAAAATTTTAAATGAGATTTATTTCTTTTATGAGACTATACTGTTAAATGATAACACCAAAGAAATCATAGAATATCTCAAAAAGATTATAAATTATTTCGTTGAGATGGCTGAGAGATTACAAATAGTACATGAGTTTATAATACCTCATAAGAGTTGGGAAGACCTTTTGATAGAGGATATTCAAAAATTGGGAATAAGAATTGAAGAGATAAAAAAAGAAATTTCGGTCATTGCCGATTATAGAATAAATCACTATAGAAACGGGTTGAATGCAACCTTATTCTTGTTAAGAATGCTTTGGGGGAGTGAAGAATTAGCCACGAAAAAATTGGAGAATTTTATATTATCTAAAGTATCCATAGATGAGCTTATACCAGAAAAAATAAAATTGGGAGAACTCTCCTTTGGTCTAGTAGGAGCATTAGAGGAGTTTAATCTGGCAAGACAGGCGGTGGAAGTTTTAAAAGAAAAGACTCAAAATTTTGAAGACGCAGCATATATCCTTGGAAGTCAAATCTTTAAAAGTCTCTATGATGAGATAATAGAAGAGATCAAGATGCATGAATATTTTTGGGTAGAAATGTATGAAGCCTTATTAACCATACAAGATTTGACAGTTGATGCACTTAATGAAGGACAAGTTTAACACTTGTTGACTCTCTCAGAAAAAATCTTTATATAGTAATTAACTAGAAGGAAGATACGGTTCATAAACTAAATACTGTTTAAATACAAATTCGGAATACTATAATCTAAGAAGCTGCGTATATTCCCTATTATATTTCAGAGAGAAGTGAAGATGTTGGAAAGCGATTTACAGAATATTAGGGAGCATCTGAAAAAGTATTTCAAGCTGATTGGTGAACGGGCTGTGGAATTATACTTTAGAGATAGGGAATTAACAGAATTGAGTAAAATTGATGTAGAGGGTTACGTGTCCGATTCTATTTTGGAATCTATGGTAAGGTTAAAAGAGGGCGTGTCACTATTTGTGTCTTTTTTCAGTGATTACGTCAGAGCATCAACAGTCTGGTTTGAATTGTTTAGAGGATTAGTTCAGGCTCTTGGTACTGAAGATTTTAGGAAAATTATTTTTAAACAGGTCGAACTTGGCGATGTTATTAATCTCTCAAAAATTGATGAGGATTACCTTAAATTTCAGGTAAGAACATCCTTAGATCTCTATTTACAAGATGCAATAATTGTTTTTCGCTCAACTTACCGAAAAGCGAGGAATCTCCCCAAAGTTGTTTATTACACCAAGTCCGAATTTGCAAAGAGATTAATTAAAATCATGGATATGCAGAATGTAGACTGGTTAAAAATTTTAGATGAGATTTATTCTTATTATGAAAGTATTCTTTTGAAAGAAAGTTTTGAAAAAATAGTAGAGGGCCTTAAAAAGATTATATATTACTTTATTGAAATGGCAGAAAGGTTGCAAATAGCACAGGAGTTCATTATACCCTATAAGAGTTGGAAGGACCTTCTAATAGAGGATATTCAAAGCTTGGGAAGAAGAATAGAGGAAATAAGAGAGGAAATTGCAGTTATTTCAGAGTATAGAATAAAATATTATGAACACGGATATAACGCATCTTTGTTTATTTTAAGAGTATTATGGGGTGGTGAAGAATTAGCCTTAAAAAAGTTAGACGGCTTTGCACGATCCCAACTACATTCCGATGAGCTTATACCGGAAGAGTTTGAACTAGAGGATCTCGCCTTCGGCCTAATAGGTGCAATAGGAGAATTCAACTTGGTGGGACAGGCAGTGGAAGTTTTGAAAGAAAAAATAGACGTCATTGAAGAGTCGGGTTACGTTCTTGGAAGCGAGGCCCTTCAAAGCCTCTATGAAGAGATATATGAAACAATCAGAGGCCATGATTCCATTTGGGAGGAAGTGTATGGGACATTATTAACCATTCAAGATTTGACAGTTAAAATACTTGATAATTCGAGGCAGAGAAGCTGAAACAAAAACCGCCTCGAAAACAGTAATGGGTTAGAGGATGCATCAAATTATAGCGCTCCTCAAAAGTTTTGCGATTAGTTGAGCGAAAGAGTCAAATCTTTTTCTGGTTATATATCTGTTCTGGTGATGATGAGGATGGTTCTCC
>DXJA01000190.1 GCA_019056875.1 Candidatus Jordarchaeum madagascarense | reverse complement strand
TATACTAAAATATTATTAATAATAAATAACTTCTTCAACTCTTCCACGCTTATAGATAATCAATTATATGGCAACTCATTTAGTGTTCCATTTAAAAGCGGATATGGGGTCAACTGCTAAACTTCATAGACAATATCTTGAACATCGGTACTTCCCAAAAAGATGTAAAATCATAGCTTAAATGGTTAATAGTATTTTTCAAGAATCACATTAAGGATTTTTTCAGCGTTCTCCCGTGCTGTAAACCTCACAGAATCCAGCAGTACATCCGGATTTTCAGGCACTTCATAAGGCACACCTATCCCGGGAACAGTATCGCTCTCCCCGGTTAATCCTCTCTTATATATGTCTCGGGGAGCCCCATAGGTTTCCTCCCTTTCCACCTCTCTCCTTATACAAACTTCTAAAGGACACTCCACATAAGCTATAATTAGATTTTCAATTTCTTCTTTTCCCTTTTCGCGATAAGCACTACGATTAGCCGTCGCATCCAATATCACATTTACCCCGTTTTGGTTCAAAATTTTCGCTACAAAAACCAGAGTCGCATAAACCACTTCACGCTCCCTCTCACTGTAGGTCGGTTCAGGCGTTACCACCTTCCTAAGAATATCAGTCCCCAAAATTTGAGCACGTATACCCTTTCCCTCTAAAAGAGACTCAAGAGCCCTGGCTATAGTAGATTTTCCGCAACCCGGCCTCCCACAAATCCACACTGTCCAAACCAATCATATAACCTCCAAGTTGAATACATTTTTCATATTCCTCAATAGCTTTATTAACCAAAAAATTATTTTCCCACCGTTGAGTTATTAGGGGAAACGGTTATTAGAACGCATAAAAAATTTTTATCTATAGTCAATTTTAACCTTTAATAATTGTTGAGGGAATAGTAATGAGTAAAGTAATAATTGGTGGTTCTTCCTCATATGTTTTAGCGGTGAAACTGGCAAGAGAATTAAACGCCCCTCTACTGGACACCGGTATTAAAAGATTTCCAGACGGAGAGAATTATGTCCGCATAGATGGAAACTTGGAAGGAATCGACGCAGTAGTAGTCCAGTCCATGTACCTCAATCCCGATGAATATCTTATGGAATACTTCCTAATGGTTGAAGCCCTAAAAGATTCAGGCGCAAAAAAGGTTACTGGAATAATACCCTATTTTGCCTACGCACGACAGGACAAAAGATTCAACCCCGGAGAAGCAATAAGTCTCAAAACAGTCTCCAAACTCATAGAAACCGTAGGAACAGACCAACTCTTCACAGTGGATATGCACCTCCACAGAGTGGATGACATGGGCAAAATATTCAACATCCCCGCAAAAAACCTCACAGCCATACCCGCCATAGCACACTACATAGGAAAAAACCTGACCCTAGAAAAGCCACTCATCATAGGACCAGATGAAGAGGCCGAGCAATGGGCACGAACCGCCGCTGAACACCTAGAAACAGACTACGACGTCCTAGAAAAGAAGAGATTAAGCTCAACAGAAGTCGAAATAACAACCAGAGAACTAGACGTAAAAAACAGAGACGTAGTAATAATAGACGACATCATATCCACCGGAGGAACCATCGCAAAAACCATCGAAGCCCTAAAAAATAAGGGCGCAAAAAAAATAGTCGCCGCATGCAGCCACCCGGTCCTTGTAGATAACGCACTTAAAAAGATATACACTGCCGGAGCCTACAATGTCATAGGGACAACCAGCATTCCCTCCCCAATATCCGTCGTAGAAATAGCAGCAACCCTAGCAGACGCCATAAAATAAAAAACATCACACGGCGGTTCAAATACCTCCTCAATATAGGGTTCAAACCTACAAATACGAAAAATTTATCTGACAATAAACATCTAAAAATCATGCCAGAAAGAGCCTAGTACCTAAGTCCCGCAGTAACTCAGACTGGCTAGAGTGCCCGGCTGTAGAGTTGCACTAGTTAGTGCGGCTTACCCCAGTAGACACTCAGACACCGGGATAACTGAGCGTGTCTAACACTCAGCCCCGAAGTCGCAGGTTCAAATCCTGCCTGCGGGATTTAATTTTTTTATTTTTCCATTCTTTGTTTCCTTTCGATTTTTTTGAAGGTGATTAAACTGTGTTTTCTGGGAATGCTTATAAAGCTTTTATGTATGTGTTTTAGTAGTTTGATGGGTATGATGGTTTAGTGCTGTGTGATAGTTATGACACTGCCTTCATTACAGTTACCGTTCGGATCTTCGGATCCATACGTCATTATTATGAATATTTTGATATTCGCTTTCTTTATTATCATGATTTTCAGCGGGCTGATTTTAAAGGTTCAGAGCATGCAGTATTTGGCACAGATTCGTGAAGTCATAACACAGCTTGAGAAGTGGTCTGATGAGGGCAAAACCACCACAATTAAAATGATCAGAGAGTTGGGTAAACCCGAAAAGGATCCAACCTCCACAGTCGAAGATTATATGGAATTCGTTCTGATCGAGCCTGTGGAACGAGATCCTTCAGGAGTTTTTAACAGGCTTGAGTTTCTCCTTGATGTCAGGAAATCTAGGTTTGATGACCTCATTGCTCAGTTGGCTCCTGCCGCCGATCGGGATCAAAGAGCCAATATTGACATGACCTTCGAAGCGGCTATGGCTCTGCGTCAAATGTTCTTGGTTATTCGACACTTTTATATCATGGGTAAAGAAACCAACAACTACGCAATGATAATAAGCATCCAAGTTGCGCTCTCAATGATTATGAAGTATGCTAAAGCTTACCATAGTGCTTTAAAGGCTTTCACAGAGGGACAGCCAATAGGGGATGGTACCGGGGCTCTTGTAGCTTCTATCTTGAGAAATGAGTTCTCAAAGGACGAGAATGCTGAGACTGGTGAAATCGCTGAAGACATTTCCTTAACTACTACCTTTTTTGAGGGGAGAAATGTACAAATTGTTAGGGCTACTGGTCCTGGTGGACGTGTTGGAAAGCCGGGTGACGCTATTATCAATTTGATTAAGGAGTCTAATGGAAACATTACTAGAGTTATTATGATAGATGCTGGATTAAAGTTTGAGGGGGAGAAAAGTGGTAAGGTAGTGGAAGGTGTTGGTGCTGCTATTGGTGGACCGGGTGTTGATAAGTTTAAGATAGAGCAAGAGGTAACAAGTCAGAAGGTCCCGGTCGATGCCCTTATTATTAAGATGTCCATTGAGGAGGCCTTAACTCCTATAAAGAAAGAAATTTCCGATGGCGCTCATGAGGCCGCTGAGCGTGTGAAAAACATGATTCTTGAACGCACAAAAGCCGGGGACACGGTTATTGTTGCAGGAATAGGCAATTGTATTGGTATTGGCTAAGATAGGGGAAGGTAATTATGTCAAGTAGACGAAAAATCTTTACTTTTGTTTTATTCACATTATCAGGCATTATTGCGGCATTTGGGGTTTACATGTTGTATCTTTATTTTAATCCATCATTTCAGGAGCTGTTTTTGGATTTATTTACTGGAACTAGGAATCAGAAATTGTTCTACGCTATTTTTTCCCTAATTATCGCCATTTATCCTGTTGTAATGTTTTCACGCTCCAAACCGGTTATAGGGTATAAAACGGTGACTGTTGTGAACTGTTATGGCTGTGATCACCGAGAGGTTAGGGATTTCCAAAAAGGTGACTACATTTTTAAAAAGTTGGGTGCTTGTGATGCTTGCAATTCTGAGCAATACATAAGCGCCGTTTACTCTATACCGATGTCCAAGGTTAAGGAAAAGGAGGAGGAGTTTTAAGCGGAGGTTACTTCACAGCCGTTTTTCTTTACAATAAATGTGTGCTCTGCTTGTGAAACAATACCCTTTTCCCTTTCAACCAGAACTGGATAGGATTGAATTGTTCTAGTCGATACATATCTTTTGATAACTTCTTCAACTCTTTTTTTTGAGAATTTGGAGACTAACCATCTGGATGCAAAGGGTAGGGTTTTGAACTCGCGGGCAATATGTGATAATACTTGGGTTGAAGTTTTCTGGCTAGCCAACCGGTAAATATAAGAATATTTAGAATCTTCTACAATTCCTGCTCCAGTGGTGGCAAAGGGTTCAATGGCATAAGCTTCCCCTTCTTTTAAGGTGAATCCTATTCTCGTTTTGACGTTTGGAATGGTTTTTCCAGCGTGAAGATTATATTGTTCTAATAGATGACCTGTTAGATTAGATATGGGTTTGAAGCCAGATTCTTTTATGGTTTTTTCAATGATTCCGCCTATCTGGCTTGATTTTACGCCGTCCTTGATGGTTTTCAAAGCCTTTTCAAGGGCAAGTTCTGACGCTTTAACTAATTCTAGTCCTACTTTACCCACACTAACCGTAAGTGCTGTGTCGGCGATAAAACCATTTACATGGACTCCTATGTCCACCTTTACTAAGGCTCTAGGGGGGACGGTGGTTTTATCTTCAGGCGGAGAAGTGTAATGTGCTGCAACATTATTTATTGAGATATTTAATGGAAAAGCGGGTTTTCCTCCCTCACTTATGATTTTCTTCTCTAGTTTTTCGCAGATTTTTATTAGTGGTGTTCCCTCTTTAACAATTTTTTTTGCTTCCTCTCTAATCTTTGCTGCTATACTTCCCGCATTCCTATAGTTATTTAGGGTGTTGGTGTCAAGCATTGTTCATATCTTCTTATTAATTTTTAATATGT
>DXJA01000189.1 GCA_019056875.1 Candidatus Jordarchaeum madagascarense | reverse complement strand
CGCAAAGTGTCTATTGCGCTTGCTACGCTTCCCAGCTTAATTATATTGCGAATCATAAAGGCCTGAAACGTGGTGTCTGGATTCTTCGCAAGTTCATTAGCCATATATTTTAAGGCTTCCACAAGGATTAGACCAGTAATTCCGTAAATATCACCAGTCACAACAACTTTATTCAGCTTATTTATAAGATTAATATAAAAAGTATCCTCCTTCTGTTTATTTTTCTGACCTAACTTTTGTACAATACCCCTTTCAGTGATTGCGTTTGTTACATCAATAATAATGAAAAGTTGCTGAATTGAGAGGAGAATATTCAAATCTTTATTTGACTCCATGTGGAGTTCCCACATTTTCATAATTTCCACAGGAAGTTTCTTATAAAACATTTTAATAGCTTGGTTTAGAACTTCAATTTTAAACTCTTTATCTTTTACGGAATCTAATTTTAGTTCTAAAAACCTATTAGCAATAAATTCGGAGAATGCGTAAATAGCCGAGGTGGAGCCTGCTTTTCGAGTTACAACTTCGCATTTTGTAACTGCTTTATACCAATCAATACAGTTCTGCTCGGGAGTGGTGCCTTCTGGGGGTGATTCAACAAGTAACCTATCATTTACAAATATTTTCTCTCCAAAGACATTCTTAATAAGATATGGACTAACCAAAGGTGTATTATACGTTTTCGTCCAGTAGTGTAGATTTATACACGCGACTTGACCAAGCTCCTTCTCAGGGTCAAGTTGAGCAAACGTTTTCTTGTTCTTACCGTCCATGAAATATTCTAACTGGTATCTTCCATCTTTTGTAAGCACTGGTTCATTGTCCTCGCAAACTATTTTCATAGGATAGCCTATACTATCTAGCTTCTCAAACTCAGTAGTTTTGAACGTTGCTACTTCTTTATCATTTTCTTTTACTTCATTTTTTATAGAGAAAGCGAAAAAGCCATTATCACCGGAACCATACCATTTCATAGGAATGTAAGAACCACCTCCAACTCTTTCAGCGCCTATGATAGAAAGTAAGAATATAAAACCATTAATGTTAGCAGGAATCCATTCGTTGGCGGGTGAAATTTGATAAAATGCCCAAGCTTCAGGGTGCTTGGTCTTTAGTTCGTTCAATGCGTCTTGCGCCGCATCCCTCTTAGCTATCGCTTCTTTCTTTTTATCCTCGGGTGTCTCAGGATTATCTATTATAGCATTCTGATTTCTAATAGTTGTTATATAGTTTCTGAAGAGGTCGGAATACATCACAAGAGCTTCCTGCATTTGATTTGTAGTGTCGTGAAGTGGGTAGAATTGCCGCACTTTATCCATTGCCTCAAATCCACCCAACTTATCAAACATCTCTACACCATTCTTTGGATAAGTCAGTATAAACCCAGCCAGTTGTTTTAAGAACTGAGTCGGAGAACGATAATGAGCGGGATCACCTGGTCTGTTATAGCTTGTGGTTGACTGACACGTTCTACCTATGATTTCAAGGAACTTGATTATCTCATTTAAGCCTCCCAATTTCAGTTCGTCTGGAGCAAATTTGTTTGTTAAGGGGTTTTCAAGGTTTGAGTAGGGTTTGTAGGGATTTTCCTTATCACTAGGTTCGTAAGTGTATAAAAGGTAATACTCCACATTGCTATAGAAAAGCTCCTCTCTATTTTCTATGGGTATAGCGGCTCTTGAATCATACTGGCGTTTGAAAAATGTGTCTATAGGTGTGGACTGTGTCAGTTCCGAATCATCCTTGAATATAGGTATGGCTACTAGAGACTTCTGAGGTTGTGAAGTGTACGGATTACGGTCAAGAAATATTGCTAAAGATTTCTTGGTATGGTCCCACGTGCTCGTAGGAATCTCGTTTCCCATTTCATCCTTGGGCTGTTCCTTAAACGTGTCTTCGGGAATCACAAAGAACTCGGTATTAGCAGTTCCAGTTCCGAAAAGACTATGGGTGTAAGATAACATCATCGAATCTATAACCTTGCTAGTATAAATTTTCTCTTTCCCATAATCCTGTATGGCATCAAAGAACAATGAAAGGTAGCATATACGTTCACTAACTAGCCTATCTACGCTGGTCAGCACATCCAACTCTAGCTTTATAAATTCCTCATAAACCAAATCAGTAATAGTCGTCCAATCCATAGCTCTATGCGTACCGAATGGATTGTCAATACTTAGTGCACGGCCGCCATCAAATAAGCCTAAGATACTCTTTATCTGTGGTACGGCTCTATCTGAATCTAGAGGAGTATTAATTATACAAGTTTCATAATAAGGAAGCCTGTAAGTTATACCTAAATCACGAATTAAATATCTCAAAAGTGGATACTGCATAAAAGTTTGCTCTATACCATCATGTTGTTCCATAGGTTCATAATAAATACCAATATCTTTTCTTACAGTAGCTATTGGTTTCCAAAGACATCTATGGAGACCAGCTACACTTTCGACACCTTGAGGATAGTCTGTGACGGTCTCGATTGGGTTTATCCTTTCCAAATTTTCGAAAAGGAAGCACGCATGCGCCATACCGTTATGGCTTTCCGCCCATCCTTTCCACCTTCGATTCTCTACATCCGACCCATCCTGCTCAGTCCCTTCCTGAGGGATAGTAATTATCACCCTATCCATGTTATCTGCACCGTAAAGCTCACCATTAGCGAGGCCTATATCCTTATTGTCACCATTCTCTTTTTTAGTGGATTTCAACGTAGTCATGTCATTAAGCATATACTTCAACACTCTTCCAGTATTCCTATCAATGAACAGTTCCACATTACCCTGCTGCGTTTCCGGATCCCACGTTTCCCAAAGCTGCCCTGGCCCATCGCCATCCGGAAGGTTGTGGTCTCTCAGTATACCCCAACCACAGGCTACCAATCTCTCATTGCTCAGAATATATTTACCATTGCTATCCTTCATGTTTAGTTGCGCTGCTCTCTTGTCACAGCTGTCTTTGTCATTCTTGACGGAAACGCTGATTTTGAGAAAACATCCACCACTCCCTACAGGGACAACAATCGAAGTAAAAACGTCAACTCCCCAATACTTTGTTCCCGCTGGTTTCTCGAAATCATCTATCATCTTGAGGTCGCCAGTTGTCATATCCAAAACCCAGTTAGCAGCATCAATTACCTTTTCAAACCAATTATCATCTATTTTCAGGTCAGTTGGCTTGGGTAAATTCATGTAATCTGCCAATTTTTGGTCAATAATAGCTCTTGTGGTCTGAGGCCAGCGTGTAGCACCAAATAGTCTAAGCATGACTGAGCCTATTGATGCACTCTCTAACCCGAAGGTCTTAACTGCGGTTCTTATTATGGGGCTGATTATTCCCTTCTTCTGACCCTCAAGAAGATTCTTGTTTTGTTCCCTTACGTATTCCACTATATCAGGAAATAGAAAAGTGGTATACGGGCTATTCAGTATCTCCTCCCACTGAGCTTTTGAGTTTTTATAGATAGAAGGTACTGAATCCATTTGAGTCAAGTCATAAGGAACCGAAACATAAGGAACATCAGGATTTAAGAAAAAGTTAGTTAACTTGTCATCAGAGGAAGTACCCGAGCGCGCCACCTGCTCTTCTTCCGCCGCCTGGTCTATCATCTCTTTAAAGCCTATGGGACCCAAGCCCAGGAACATGCCTATAGTGGCCAACTGTTTGGTTAGCTTCTGCATGAACATTATGTCCAAGGTGTTCTTCAAATGAACGAGGGGAATCATGGTGAGGTCGTCAACAAAATCCGT
>DXJA01000188.1 GCA_019056875.1 Candidatus Jordarchaeum madagascarense | reverse complement strand
CTAATTATTAATTAATAACTATAATTAGTTAATATTAGTGTTAAGGAGATAGTGAATTGGGAAAAAAAGCAAGAGAAATAGTTGAGTTGAATGTAGACGAACTAATAGAAGATTTAAACCGAGCACTCGCCGACGAATGGATAGCAGTATTCTACTACACTCACGCCGCAAACATTGCCAAGGGCATGAATTCACCAATAATAGCAGACGCGCTTAAAAAAACCGCAGATGAGGAAAGAGAACACGCACAGGAACTCACCGATCGAATAATTCAATTGGGTGGAACCCCTATAGGAAAATTCGAAGACCTAGCGAAGAAAGCAAACTGTCCATCAGTTGACCTACCCAAAGATGCAGGAGACTTGAACGGAATCGCCAAAGCAATAGTGGAAGCAGAAAGATGCGCAATCGATGTTTACAATAAGCTCTTAAAAAAGATTATGCCCGGAAAAGATACAGTAACAACCCAAGTAATAAGACACATAATTAGTGAAGAAATCGAACACGAAGATCTATTCGAAACCCTGCTGGGACTATAAATTTTCCACTAAAAAATTTTTTATTCAAAAGAATTATGAAAAGACAAAAAAATGGAGGTAAGGAAGATATGGAAAAAGCAGTAGAAGAACCAAAACTTTTGCTAGAGTTAGGGAAACCCGCACCAGATTTTGAGGCAAACACCACTCAAGGACCAATAAAACTATCCGATTTTAGGGGTAAATGGGTCATTCTATTTTCTCACCCGGCTGATTTCACACCAGTATGCACCACAGAGTTCGTGGCATTCGCCAAAATATGGCCAGAACTTCAAAAAAGAAACACGCAATTAATCGGGCTTAGTATAGACAGCCTTTTTTCTCACATAGCCTGGCTAAGAAACATCGAGGAAAAGCAAGGCATAAAAATACCATTCCCCGTGATCGAAGATCTAACTATGAAGGTGGCAAAACTCTTTGGAATGGTCCACAAGGCCTCAAGTGAAACCTCGGCAGTGAGAACAGTGTTCTACATAGATCCGGAAGGTGTCCTAAGAGCTATGCTCTACTATCCATTATCATCGGGAAGAAACATGGATGAGATACTCAGACTGCTAGATTCACTCCAAACAGTAGACAAGGCTAAGATAGCAACACCTGCCAACTGGAGACCAGGGGATATGGTCATTGTACCCACGCCCAGAACACAAGAGGCTGCTGAGAAGAGGCTGAAAGAAGGATACGAGTGCGTGGATTGGTACCTCTGCAAAAAGAAACTTTAAAACCAACCCACAAACCCGAGAAAACCTAAATTATTTCTTATTTTTTTAATTAACTATTTTTTATTTATAGAAAATTGAGTTTTGTTTCGAGTGTTTCACTCGGAGGATTCTTGGTTTTTACAATCTGGACAGTATCCGAAGAAATCAAAACTATGACTTTTGATCTCATACTGCGATTTTTTTTCGAATTCATTAAATAATTCTTGGATTCGATCGGAAAAAACATCTTCGACCTTTCCACATTTTATACAATGAATGTTAATGTGGGGGGTCATGTTTGTTTCATATCGGATTTTACCATCTATCACACTCATTTCTTGGATTTCTCCCATTTCTCTCAACAGTTCGATTGTTTTGTAAACAGTAGCTGGACTCACTGTAGGGTGGCTTTTATTGATTCTATGGTATACTTCTTCCACTGTGGGATGTTTACAATTTTTAATAATTTTGAATAGCTCTATCCTCTGAGGTGTTACCTTGTGCCCCTCTTTCCTTAGCATATCAATGAATTCTTTCAGTTTTTCTTCCATTTTCCATTCCAACCGTGTATTCTAATGGCATTTATACTTCGTTCAGTTATTCCCTTGAACGATTATAATGGCGTTAATTAATTTTTTGGTGTGCTTTTTTTTGGGGGTAAATGGGTTCTGGTAGGAAAGTTTAAATAATACCAATTATTTCTTAATAAAGAAAATCAATTTGAATCTGAACTCAAATTTATATAAAAAACTAGCAAAAAAATAGAAAACAGGAGCAGAAAAATCGGTTAAAAAATAAAGCTTACAGAAGGGGAAGTCGTGAAAAGCGTGATTCGATTAGAGTTCAACAAACTATATAATCGTGCCACACTTTTCAAAATGGGAGGACCCTTTTTGTAAAAGACGAGCGTGTGCACCAACTGACCCCCAGAACGGTATTTGTACCGCACGCACGCTCGTCTTTAATTAAATTGACTTTGCCTTGGTTTTAAACTGTTTTTCGTAGAGCTGTTTTACTTTTTCTATAGAGTCTATTTCTTCTACGTCTTTGTCATCTCTTATTCTTTTTATTCTTGCAAATCGGAGCGCATAACCCGCCTTGTACTTTGGAGATTTTTGTATTTCGTCAAAAACAGTTTCCACAACAATTTCCGGTTTAGCTCTCACTGTTCTTCCCTCCTCCCTGGTCTTTAACTGTTTTAGTCTCTGGGTTGTGTCTTCGAACTCTTCATCCGTGAATCCTTTGAATGTTTTACCTATTATTTGAAGCTCTCCCGATTGTTCATTTCTTGCCGCGAGGTAGTAATCGCTGAGCCATTTTACTCTACGACCATATCCCCAATCCGCTCCGACAATAACCAAGTCGAGGGATTCTGTTTCCTTTATCTTTAACCATTTTTTCCCTCTTCTACCGGGAGTGTATTTGCTTTCAACCTTCTTGGCCATTAATCCTTCATGACCTTTTTTCCTAGAATCTTTAAAAAATTTCTGAGCCCTCTCTAAATCACTGGTCACCAATTGGGGAACTAGTTCTATTTCCCCTGATACCTCTGATAGTATGCCCCTTCTCTCGTGGTAAGGCTGGTCAATTAGTAGCTTACCATCTAGATAAATTATGTCGAACAGATAAAGTTTCACCGGGATCTCGTTTATTATTTCCTCTATTCTCTTGATTCTGCGAAATCGTTTCATTAGATTTTGAAAGGATAGAGGCCGGGCATCATTACTCACCGCTATAACTTCACCCTCGATTATAGCCTCTTTGCATCGAATATTATTACCGACCTGTTGCACTATATCCGGTAGGCTTGTTGTCACTTCAGTTAGTCTTCTGCTGAAAATTCTAACCTCTCCGCTATGGATGTGTATCTGAACTCGGGCACCATCCATCTTATACTCTAGGCTGGTTTCTCCTCCGTGTACCTTGAGGGCTTCACCCACATTTTCCACGGATTGAGCCAGCATGGGTCTTATGGGGTGAAAGGGAATTGGTTTAACATCCTTCAAGTTTTGAGGCCCTTTCAGAAAAGCTTTTTCTACTACTTCGCCCAGATCTCCAATCAACATATGTGCTCTTTTAATTATCTCCAAAGGAACTTCGGTCGCCTTAGCTATGGCCTCTTCCATAAGTCCTAAGGAAGCTCCGTGTCTCATCTCTCCGATAAGATTTTTTATTATATACTTTGTTTCCAAAGGGTTGGCCCTGCTCAGTAGACTTAGTAGAATGTTTTCCTTTTTCTTTTTTGAACCACCGCCCTTAATTTCAGAGATGTTTTGGTAACTATTATAGACTTCTAGTATTGTCAGAGGTTTAGGTAGCAACATGGTTTGTTTTGACAGATCTTTTCTCAACATTAACAATCGGGCCATATCCCCCAGATCTCCCTTTTCGCTGAACGCCTGTAACATTTCTTCATCTGAGGCTCTGGTTATATCCTTAAGTATTTTTTGAATGGTTCTCCAAGATATGTCGAGTGTTTTGGGACTCCATTCGGGGAAAGTTTTACCCACTATCATTCGTACAGAGGGGGCAATTTCTTCGGACGCTACTTTACTAAGAAACTGGGCAATGAGATCGACGATTACCAGTCTTTTAGTGGTTGATTCGATTTCCTCACATAGTTCAGCCAGATCTTTGTACAGTTTTTCACTCAAATCATTAGTCACCCAGCAGACCCTAAAATTTATTCAAGTTGAAAAGCCGATACAAAATACTATTAATTTTTCCGTGGCTAAATCAAGGCGATGTAGTTTCGTTCGATTCTGGGGTTAAGTTTTTTTGGGTTTGATGCGTTTTTT
>DXJA01000187.1 GCA_019056875.1 Candidatus Jordarchaeum madagascarense | reverse complement strand
TTTTTTTTTTTTTTTTTATTCATAGCGCCTTTTTATCCCGTTTTTGTGTTTTAACATATCGTAATTATCTTGATTTATTGAGATTCGTCAATGTTTTTGATGAACTCTAGGCAGACCCTTACCACATTGGCTACCTGTTTGTAATCCAAGTTTTCCATGACATCATCTGTTGTGTGGTAATATTTTGGGAATCCGGAGGGTCCCACAGCAACCATTGACGCTGACTTTAAACCTTTCTGCGCGAAGGACATGGCGTCGGTGTAGGCGTCTATGGAACCACTATTAACTTTTATTTTCAACTTTTCTGCGATGCTCTTTAGCATGTCAACGACTTCTGGTGAAAGTTTAATTAAGGATCTCACCTCTTTTTCCACGATGTAGAGTGAGGAGTCCTTCTCGCCGACCATGTCGATGTTTACATTGTAAGCTTCTTTCAATTCTTTGTAATATTTTTTTACGAATCGTTTGCTGCCCCGATCTCCTATCTCTTCGCAACCGAAGGACACCACCCAGACCTCGGTTTCTTTTGGTCGAAGTTCCCGATTGGAAATGTATCTTGCCACCTCATAGCACACAGCCATTCCCGTCAGGTTATCGTTGGCACCCATAACTGGAGTGTCGGAAACCATGTTTGGATAAATATACAGCATAATGGGGATTGGGGCCAGCAGCACTATTATGAGGACAATCTCTATAAGAAAGCCGACCGGTATTCGAAGAAGATACAGTACGAGCCTAATCACTAGTATTGCAAGAAGCATGTAGTTTGAGATAACCGGGATGGCTTGGAACGCAGTAAATTTGCTTCCAAACTTCCTTAGGAGGGGAAACTCCCAATTCGCATCATGATGTCCGCTAATCAACACCAGCTTTTTTGCTTTTTCTTTGGGTTTAATTTTCCCGATAACATTAGTTGAACTCTTCTCTGGGAAAAACAGGTCAATGGTCTCCCGGGTATACATCAAGCTTCCCATTATCACCACCAACACGGAAAACAGGGAAACACCAATCGCCACCAGAACAAAGATCAGGAAATAAAACAGCAAATTCGCATCCCAAAATGACGCAAAAAACGAATAGCCACCGAAGAAAGTAGCCGATGTCTGTAGACCAAAATGGACCGCGATAATGTACGATATCGTTGATAAAATGTATAATATAATGGGCCATCTGAAAGATGCACGATAAGCACCGGGATGACAAGTGAAATCCTCTATAGATGTTTTATTGCAGTGTTCATCAAATTTTTTCTTTAACAGCTTCGCAGCCTTAGCTTCCTGTTCACTGCACGGAGGGCGAGGACCGACCTCCTCACAAAAATATTTTATGAATTCTTTAATTTCCGCCGGAACGTTTGCAAAACTTACCATAAGCTCATTTCTCCAAAGCCTCTCAAAAAATCTTGAACAATAATATTTGGCTTTTTATTAGCATGATATGTAAATAGTTATCTTCGTCTCTAATAAATATAAATCTGATTATTGTTAAACTAGAAAAATCTTCTCAAGAAAAATAATTATTCGAAATAAACTTGAAAAAATAGAGATGGTATGGACTTATCCCTTCTATAACTATTTCTTGGTGATTTCTTTTCTTCTCTGTTCCAGAAACTGGTGAATTCTGCTTTTGTCCTTGTAGTAGGTTCGGTATGCCAGTGTCCAGATGATGATGCACAAAGTCCAAGGAATGGTGACGGTTAAGGCCATGGCTAGGGTTAGCGATTCGCCTGAAAGCCATATAATATAGAGCAGAACCCCGATATCGGCGAAATAGAGCCAATAGTTGAGATAGGGGGTTATCCACTGCATGGCAAGTCCGGAAACTCCAAAGTTTATGTTGTCCGCAATCCACCCTGTGAGCACTGCTCCGAAGGCCGCAAAACCCTGCTCAAACATCTGCTCCAGGGCCCAGGCGGTACTCTGGGCCTCTGGCTTATTTACTGCGGAAACTATGGGCTGTACTGAACCTACTCCACCCCAACTCATCATAATCGCAGTAACGAACGCGATGGTAATGTATAGTGCTAAATCCATTCTGGCAAATAGAATTATTAGTACCCCGGGAATTCCCGCGAAAGTTGATATCTGTGATATTAAAATTCTGCCTCTTTTTGGGCTTTTCTTCTCTGAATAGTCTCCAAGGTATCCACCCACCAAGTTTCCCAGAGCCGAACCCATTACCAGTATTCCGAAAATCAAAGCCGCCTGAAACGGGGGAATCTGCCGGGCGCTTTCAAACCAGTGAATGAACCAGAACTGGAGAACCACGTAGGGGAAGTATCCCATTATACCCTGCGCTATTATCACAATCATTGTGCGGTTAGTCAGGATTTCTCGAAAAGCACTACGTTTAATCTTGTATTTTTCAGCTGTCTCTACGGTGATAACGTCCTTAAGCTCCTTCTCTGCAGCCCCTTTTGGGGGTTCCTTCACTAGAAGGGCCACTAATCCCGCTATAGCAATGCTGACCACGCCTAGAATTATGAAGCCGGTTCTCCACACTCCGGCGTAGATGGTGCTTTTTGCAAAGGCGTCAATCTGCAAAAGATTTCTCACTATATCCATTGTTCCAGGGTAAACTGCCTGATATATTGCGAGTTGGGTGAGACCTGATTCCAGTCCGCCGGTTAGGCTGGGGGCGTCGAGGTAGCCTAGTAATGGTACAATTATCATCAAACCCACAATTCCCAGGGCTCCGTAAATCGCGAAGTACTTGCCCCTGTTTTCCATAGGATACATATCCACTATTAACGAGAACCCCGTGGGCATCATAACAGCAAGTCCTATTCCTGTTATAATCCTTAGAATGGCTAGCGATGCGTAATTCCCAACCATGGCAATAAGAAGCGTGGTAATTCCCCAGATTAAACAGCCTAAAATTAGAGCCTTTCTACGTGAATATCTATCGGCTAGAAATCCCCACAAAGGCGTAATAAAAGCCTGTACCGCTCCACGAGTGGTGCTTATGAAACCCAAAGCAGCCCGAGTGGTAGCCAAATCCCTGCCAATAGAAGTATAGTAAACGGGAAACGCCTGCAGCTCAGCATTCTGTGCGGCAAAAGCACCACCAAGAGTAACTAATGAGGGGGTCTTACTCTTGTCCTTAGCATTTTCCTTACTTGATTTGCTTTTTTCTTTTTTAGCCATTAATGTTTCCTCTCAAATGCATTGTATTGATTTTCATTATAGGAGCTTTAACTTCTTATAGTTTTGCTCAATTATCGAAAGAGCTAAACAGAAATCACTCGTAAAGGTAGGGAAATCCACGCTTCAGAATTCTATATTCTTCTGCAAACTTTACCCCGTGTGCCGCTCCGATCTTAGCGTTTGTCCTCTGCGCAAAATTAGCCATTTCCTCTCCCAGCTGGCTTTTGTGCTGCCTCAAAGCATCCAGTTTCTCATCAATTGTGTCAGTGATGTCCACCCAGTGATTGGGGTCATCGGTGTTAAACAACCAGATTTCAGCCACCAGATGCGGCTCCAAGGGAGGAACCGCCGGCGGGGGCTCGGCAGAATACATAGCAAAACTCGCAGCCTCAATAGCCATCATACCCGTATGACGGTGATCTGGGTGACACTCATACAGTTTCCAAGGATCATGAGTCATCACAATATCCGGTTTATATCGGCGAATCTCGTCAATAAGCCTAGCCCGAAACTCATGCGTCGGCAACACATCATGATCAGAATATCCCAAATAGACAATCCCCTTAATACCCAGTATTCTCGCAGAGTTGTCCTGCTCCTCCTTACGGGTCTTAGCAAATTCTTTCACATCCATATCAGGGTCAAGTGTTCCCTTCTCACCACGAGTAACCACCACCAAAAAAATGTCAGCACCCTCCTGCGCGAATTTCACCAAAGTTCCACCGCAAGCGTAATCAGCATCATCAGAATGCCCAGCCACAACAAGAATCAATTTTCGCTTATTCAAGATAACACCTCTATCTAAACTTCAGAGAATTTAATGCAAATGGTATCTGAGGCACATCAAAAACATATCTAATGTCATGGAAGGTCAGACTATTTAAAATTTTATGGTGGTCGAAACTTGACACCCCTAAAGGTTTATAATTATTGCTTTCTAGTATCTTTTTGGTGTTCTTATGGGTGTTGGCAAGTTTTCTGAGGAGTATCGGGGACTTTTAGAGGAATATGTTTCGTATCTCCTTAATCACTTTGGGGACCGGTTGAGGTCTGTGTGTCTTTTTGGCTCCGTAGCCAGGGGTGAAGCCACACCAGAGAGTGATATAGATGTCCTTGTTGTCGCCGAGGGATTTCCACAGGATTTAGGCTCAAGGTTTAAGGAGACAAACTGGATCCATATGAAGCTCAGGGAGACAGAGTCCTACCGCTCACTTAGAGCACTGGGGAGAAACTGCCTAATCTCGGACCTCCTCCTCACACCCGAAGAGGGGGAAAAGCATCCACCAATACTTCTTGACATGGTGGACGACGGAATAATCCTTTACGATAGGGACAATTTCCTCAAGAATGTTTTAGAGAGACTATCTGAGAGACTAAAGGAGCTAGGAGCAAAGAAGATTAAGACAGAGAAGGGCCACTACTGGATTCTCAAGCCGGACGCTAAACCCACAGAGGTGGTTGAAATTTGAGAAACGTAAAAATGGCTTCCGACTACATTTCCGGGCGCAGAGATGCTAGAGGAAGCCAAGCTAGCCTTGACTGAAAAAGACTATGCAGGAGCGGTGAGAAGATCGCAAGAAGCCCTAGAACTAGCATTAAAAGCCATCCTAAGATATTAGCGGTCGAGTATCCAAGAGAGCATGACGTGGGAGGCACACTCACAGAAGTCGAAGACAGACTACCAGACTATCTGAGAGAAATGCTCCAAGAAATCCAAGAACTCTTAACAGAACTAGCCAGAGTCCGAGGACCCGCACTCTACGGCTACGAAATTGAGGGAATATCTGCCAGAGACGCCTTCAAAAGAGAATACGCGGAAAACACTTACCATAGGGTCAAAGAGATCGTGGAACTCTGCTCCAAATTTCTAAAAACCACCAAAAGAGCTTCCAAATAGTTGAAATCGAAAAAAATCACCATAAAAGGCTTGGAATCATTTGAGTTTTCTCGCATATTCTACAGACTGTTTCTGCTGACTGATCACATAACGACTGTTACCGTAAACCGCGTAGACATAGTTGTAAGCCGGAATTTCAAGCATATTGTTAACTTGGAAAAATTTGAGGCTTTAAAAATTAATAAAAAAGTATAAAC
>DXJA01000186.1 GCA_019056875.1 Candidatus Jordarchaeum madagascarense | reverse complement strand
CGAACAATAACAAATAGAATAATCAAATCACAAAAACAAAAAAGAAAGAGAAACAGATTCCCTTCCCTCCCTTTTAAACTATTGAGGAATAAAACAATTCAAAATTTAATGATTACAAGAATAGGAGAAACAGGAAAAGAGAGAAAAAACTGTGAAAAAAGAATATTTTTGATTTTAAGAGGGAAGTCGAAAAGAAATTTGTATAATGTCCTAAACTATACTAGTTTATTGGCGTACTTGAAGCCGTCTCGCATATGGGATGCCAGTAACATGGGGAAGGCGTCTCCCACTCTTTCTACAACCTTTGAATTGGGCAGAAATTTTTGGGTTATAGATTTCCTCAGATAGTCAATGTCATTTAGTTTTTCTCTGTTCTGATTAAAGAACTCCCAGATTTTTTCAAAAACCTCTCTTGCTTCGACTAGTATTTTCCGTGCATCAGATTCATCCCAGCAACCATAGTGACCCAGGCATATGGTTTCAAAGTTGATTTTCTTTAATTTGTCCAGAGTTTTGTAAAATTGTTCCCTGTTGAACCATGGAGGAATGATAGGCGGTAGGAAAGTTGTTTTATCAACTTTGTACCCTATACTATCTCCAATGAATATGTTTCGATTCAACTTGTTGTATAGCGCTATGTGGCCCGGAGTGTGACCCGGAACGTTTATGACCTCAAGTTCTATTCCGCCAAGATCCACGCTATCCCCTTCATCAAGAGGAGTTACGTTTTTCACAGGTTCGATTGGTCCCATTCCATAATCATAGCCGATTTTGCTTGGATCCTCGATTATGGGCTTAGCCATCTTTCCTGCAAAAACCTCAACTTTGCCCCCCATAGCTTTGACAAGGGGGGCCGCTCCTTGAATGTGATCGGCGTGCTCATGAGTTATTATGATGTAGTCTACCGGAAATAGATCCAGTTCTTTTAGAGCGCTAATAACTTTTTCTGCAGACTGACTGGTCCCAGCATCAATGAGAGCGATTTTTTCTCCCTTCACCACGTAAAGCGACATAAGCTCGACAATATCAAAATAGTACCCATCTATAAGATACGTATTTTTAAAAATTTTTCCGGACTCATGTACATGACCCATAAAAAACATCCCTCCTAAAACCTTTAAAAAATCTTATTCAAATTCGAACTATATAACTTCATACCTTGCTTAGGATTTTACTCTTTTCGTCGATAACGAAAATCTTTTTTATGATCGATGATTTTTAAAGTAGAACCTCTATTAGGAGAAGTTCAGCATCGTTACCGGCCGTTAAATCGAATTTCAATTCTTCTGTAATCATTGTTGCACCGAGTGCTGGAACATTATAATTATTGACTCTGACTGGTCCACCCTCAAGAACATAAAGATAACAACCCCTGCCAGTATCAACTGTATGGCTCACGGTTTTTCCCGCTTCCAGAAAGCACGAGTATACTTCGGCGTCGGATTTTATTTTAAGGGCACCAGGATGAGCGTTGGAAACTAGGGGCAGAAACCGGTTTGTTCGCTCCTCTTTCACCACTTTCTTCTGCTCAACAGAAGGTTCCAAGCCCCGAATTGAAGGGGTGAACCACGTCTGGATAAATCGCATGGGCTTATCCGGAAGGTTGTTGATTTCTGAGTGCCACATTCCTCTCCCAACTGTGGTGTGTTGAACCCAGCCCTTTTTCAGAACCCCGCCTTTTCCATGTTCGTCGGCGTGGCGAAACTCTCCCTCTGCACAGTAGGTCACCACCTCGTTGTCCCTATGGGGGTGAAGGGGCCAGACTGCTCCGGGTGAGAGTGTGTCATCATTAAATACCCGCAATGTGCCGAAATGTATGAATTTCGAATCATAGTATTGGTCAAAGGAGAAATGCCACCGTCCATGGAACGTTCCGTTCTCAATAGTTCCTTTTGCTTGGTAAATGCTTTCAGGTTTTCTAACAGTGATCGTTCTAAACCCTCCTAAACAAAAAGATTCTTCCCGAAAATCCTGTTTGCTATATTAACACTACCTGGGTGTTAAAATAATTTTTTGGGTGGCATTAGAACTTTTGCTCTCCAGTATTATTTGCTTTTATCCCAGATTTATTAAAGAATATGCACTTCGATTTTTTGGTTTTTCTAAAAATTTATATGCGGATTTGAGATTCGTATCATGTTTACTACATTTTACGAAGGTGCCCCTGTGAGAGAAGTTACAGTTGCTGCTATTCAGATGAGGTTGAACGATGCCTTTTCAAGGTCTGATGTGGATGAGAATGTTTCTCATGCCTTGGAAATGGTGGATAGGGCAGTGGGTAAGGGAGCCGAAATTGTTGCGCTTCCTGAATTTTTTAATGTGGGCTGTTGGCTCGAGAATAAGATGCCAAAGGATGTTGTGGAACCCCTGAATGGCCCTACCTATCAGAGAATTATTGAAAAGGCCAAGGATTTAGGGATATGGTTAGTTGGAGGCACTATTCCCGCTAGAAAAGGTGACAAAATTTACAATGCCGGCATAATAGTTTCACCTACTGGTGAGTCTTTTGATTTCAGTAGGGCTTGGTATTACTCAGGATATTTTGAACTTGAGGGAAAGTATCCTGTTGTGGAGAGTGAGTATGGGAGGATAGGGTGTATAATCTGTGGAGATATTCTTCTTACGGAAATTCCCAGAATGCTAAAGTTCAGAGATGCGGAAATCATCTTTCATCCAACTCTAGCGAATGAGCTTTCACTCCACCTGTTCCACGAGTTTGCCTGGGTTAGAGCCATAGAAAACTGTTTCTTCATTGTGCAGATTAATCCCATCGCTTATCACCCAAAGGTTGGAAAACTGCCTGGGCATAGTGCCATTTTCTCACCATTTGGGGAAAACATTGCCGAAGCCCCCGTAAATGAAGAGTACATATTGATTGCAAAACTAGATCCGAATATTAAGGCTAAGACTTGGTTTGGGGGAAAAACCTTAGAAGAGGCTAAAATTTTTTTTGGGGGATCATTAAAAGATGCCGTAAGAAGAATAAATTACAGTGAATTCTTAGCTTCAACCCTAAAAGGCGACTTGAACATTTAGCTGCCATAATTTTTTTTAACTTTTCAAAATCCTAATTTTGGCTTCAATTATCGAGTGTTAATCGATATGCTTCATTACGCTAATTACTCTCCTGTCCTTCGCAAAGTTTGTAAAAAGATATTTAAAGATAGGTAATCAAACGTTAATCATATTCTGACTCTTTAGAGGAGGAACTATTATGTTTTATGAAGAAAAATGTACCCTTTGTGGAGAGTGTCTGATGAAGTGTGCCTATTTAGCCTATCCCGAGGAGAAGGCTAAAGCAGAGTTTAAAAAGTTGATTGACGGAGAATCCACGCCAGTAACCTCAGAGTGTATCACTTGCTGCGCCTGTAACATGTACTGCCCCGAAGGGGCTAATCCCTTTGACTTGATAAACCAAAGGCAGGAGGAGACTGGAACATTTCCGGCAAGTGAGAAATCACTAGGCATGATGAGTATGGCTTCACAGTTACCCCCCGAAGTTACAAAGGGAAAGCCCGGAAAGCCGGTTTTGAATCTGTGCACCGTAGACTTTGTTCCTGGAGCTATTGAGGGGCAGCTCTTCGACGGTTTAACTATTACTAAGGGTGGAGACTACTTCTGCTACATTGGTTGGATACATGTGGGAAAGCCCAGCATGGTGGAAGAAAATGCTCAAAAATTTGTGGACAACTTGGCAAAGGTGGTAAAAGAGGTCGGAGCAAAAGAGGTAATATGTTACCATGATGACTGCTACGCTCTGTTAGCTAACAAGGTTAAAGAATTCGGAATAAAACTGCCATTCAAACCGGTACACATAATTGAGTATCTTAGAGACTATGTTAAAGCAAATAAGGACAAGGTTAAGAAGCTTAACATGAAGATAGCCTACCAGCAGCCCTGCGCCTCAAGATACACTTTTGAAAAGGATAAAATGCTAGATGAACTCTTCGAACTCATAGGCGTCGAGAGAGTGGACAGAAAATATGACAAAATGGGTGCTCTCTGCTGCGGTGGAGCGCAAGGAGGAATGACCACCTTTCCCAAAGAAGAAGTGGAAGCGTGGCGTATGAAGAACCTAATGGACGCTAAGGAGCACGGAGCCGAAGCAATGGTATTTCTCTGCCCCCTGTGTGCCCTAAGTCTTAGGAGCAGAGCCAAAGCACAAGACATGGAACCCTACATCCTGAGTAACCTAGTACGCCTAGCCCTCGATGAAAAGCTTACAGTAGGAGGAGCAGGCAAAGTCTTTGAATAGACCAATTAATCCTCCCTTTTTTTTACCAAATTACCAAACGCTATTAAAAAATTCAAGACCTCCAAAAAAGGCAAAAAATTAAAAAATGGAAAAATAACGCAAATCAAGTATTTTCCCTGCTAAGGGTCCATCGTATTTAATTTTTTATAAACTTTGTATGTGGTAAGCTTTAGGTACGATGCGAGTTATTCACTTTATAAGGCATCCATTGTCTGGGGGCCATTATTCCGTTTGGATCCAATAGTTTTTTTATCTTTTTCATGAGATTGAGATATTCTGAATCAGCATGCTTTAAAACAATTTTCTGAAGAGTAGGTGAGGGTTTCCACAGCACACCCCCCATAGTAACACATTCCTCAGAAATCTCCTCTAAGAGAGATATTAATCCCTTAACTTGATTTGGATCTCCTTTATTAAAAGGAAATATGTGTAATATGCAGACGGCGTGTCCTGTTCGGAGCGGTCTTAGGAAGTGCAAATACTGAAATCCGTGTTTTTTCGCTATCTCTACTCCCTTCTTATAAGCAGTCCCGGTCATTTCTGGGGGAATGTAGCATCCCAAGTATTCTGCTCCTCCCCCCTGCAACAAGTCCATGAAAGGAAATATTCGAGGAACCATTAAAACTCCCTTTTTTATTTGTGGAGAGCGGGCATACTCCTCGATCTGAACACCCTCTCTCACCAAGTCCTCTGCGATCCTCCGCACAACCCGCTTCTTATATTCTATTTCCTCCCGGGACTTTCCATTTAAAAGAACATCCATGGTAATTTCTGGCACTTCTTCAGGTTTTTCTGTCAGATGGAATCTTTCCTTACCGCTGGTTCCTGTCCAACTAAACATACAAATATCTTCGCAGGCTTCACTCTTGGTCAGTTTCAAGAAGACTTCAACAGTGCTATCTATTTTGTAGATTTTGTAGAATAGGACATCTCTAAAACCGGGCTTCGGCCAAAGCTGAATAGATGCTTTAGTAATAATACCCGTGCTTCCGAACCAGCCCAGAAATAGGCCTGTAAAATCAGGGAGACAATACTTGGAGAGCCAGGACTTACCAAGAGCACAGGTTCCGGTTCTAAGAATCTGCCCTGTGGGCAGAACCACCTCTAAGCCGTTAATCATATCAGAGTTTACACCATAGCCCAAGGAAACCTGGCCTGCCCCCTGTATTAAAGCGTTAGAGACGACTCCAACAGAGGGAGGAGCGTGAGGCATACTGAACCAAAGATTTGGATAATTTTCCTCAAGATAAGTCTTTAGTCGGCCTATGGTTACGCCACACTCCACCACCACATACATAGAATCCTTATTCATCTCCACAATTTTGTCCATTCTCTTCAAATCCAGTATTATGCCTCCCCCATAGGGTATCGCAAGTCCTGATAGTGTCATACCGCCTACCCGTGGAGTTACTGGGATCCCTTCCCGATTGGCCAATCGCATTAATTCTTGGATCTCTTCTACACTTCCCGGCAGAACTACAAACTCAGGTGTGTGTGCCTCACCAACACTGGGGTCGCTGGAGTAATAGTAGCGTTCCTCCCTCCGATCAGTAACAAAATTTTTCCCAGCGATTTTTTCCAAAGATTCCAAGACACTATGATGATTCTGCCTTGCATCTTCTTTTCTAGGCAAATTCCACTTTCTCCATTTATATTCTCGAAACAGAGATCAGAGCCAAAAAGTATTGAAAAAAATTGGATATACAAATTTTTGTGAATTTAGATTCATAAAAAAAGTTGGGGTGTTAAATGATTTTAAGTTTTTAGATGCCCATTGATTTTCTGACTAGTTGTATCACATCGTACATTTGGAGTTTTGAATTGTACTGTTTTATCGCGTCCTCTAGGTTTCGCCAGCAGAATGGACAGGCAGATACTATGGCTTCAACACCTAATTTTTCTGCTTCTTTCACTCTTTCATACGCGGTTTCAACAGACCATTCGCCGTAACCGGATTTGACTCCTCCTCCGGATCCGCAGCACCAAGCGTTCTCTCTGGTTCGGGGCATTTCAACCATTTCTATGCCCGGTATCGCTTTGAGTACATTCCTTGGAGAGTCATACACCCACATGTGTCTCCCTAGGTGGCAGGGGTCATGGTAGGTTACTTTCATCTTTACCTCGTTTTTTAGTTCTATTTCCCCGTTTTTTATCATGGTTTCCAAGAGCTGGGTGGTGTGTAGAATCTCAAAATCGTGCTTGGAGTTGAGAAGCCAGTCGTATTCCTCTAGGTAGTCCTTTTTCCAAGTTCTGAAGCAGCCTGAGCATGTGGTTACTATTTTACATGCGTTGGCTTTTTTGGCTTCCTCGATGTTGTGTTGAGCTATTTGGGGAGCAGAGACGTATTCCGTGTCCCACTGTCCGGTTCTCAGCAAGGGTGAGGTGCAACACCACTCGTCTTTCATTATGGTGAAGTCTAAGCCCAAATTATCGAAAACAGCTACGGTGTCCTGCGCTAGAATCTTCTGTCGATAGGCGGAAGTGCAGCCCACAAAATATACCATGTCCGCTTTTTCGGGGAGAGTTATGCCCTTAGGTAGCCAGTCCCATCTTTTACTGTGAGGTTCAAGATAGGGGTTGTGCTCCTTTCCAAGATGTACTCCAAAGTCTCTCTGACGACCCGGAAGTTGTACTCCGGCTTTTACGGCTTCGGCTCTGGTTGCCTCAATTATTCTCAGGATGCTGTCTTTTATGGGATAGATGCATTGGGTGGAGCAGTTTCCACAGGTTTGACAGGCAAAAAGTATGTCTACTATTTCATCGTCAAGACCAAACTCCTCCTCTGACACCCCCTTAGCCATCCACATTCTTCCGCCGCCTGTGAAGGTTTCGAATTTGAATTTGGCGTATGAGGGGCAACCCGGGTAGAATAGGTTGGGGCCCGTGGTTCTGCAGTATTGACATTTGTAGCATCGGTTTATTATATCCTTATGTTTTTCTAAAGCCATAGGCATCATCTCCTATAGAGCCCACTGTCCGGGAGACATTATCCCGTTGGGGTCCAGCATGGTTTTTATCTTTTTCATAAAGTTGACGAACTCGGGATCCGCATGCTCTAAAACAACCTTTTGAACCGTGGGGGAGGGTTTCCAAGGTACACCTCCCAGCTTTATGGCCATATCACATATTTCCACTAGGACATTTAGTAGTCTCTTAACCATCTCGGGATCCTTTTTGTTGAATGGGAAGGCGTACATTATACCTGTGACGTGCCCGGTTCGGAAGGGTCTAACCACGTGCAGGTATTGGAATCCATATTTTTTCGCTATTTCCATTCCCTTCTCGTAGGCCTCTCCTGTGGCTTCTATGGGAATGTAGCATCCCAGATACTCTGCTCCTCCACCAAACATCTGGTCCATAAAGGGTAAGGGTTGAGGAACCATCAATATACCTATTTTTAACAGTAAGGGGGGTTCGAATTCCTCCACTTTAACGCCCTTTTTCATGGCTTCTTCCACCATTTCACCAATCATTTTTTTCTTAAGGTCTACTTCTTCCTGAGATTTCCCGCTCAGAATGATATCCATAGTTATTTCCGGCATACCTTCTGGTTTTTCGGGCATATAGAATCGCTTCGTACTGGTTCCTGTCCAGCTGTTAATGTATATATCATCACAAGTTTCACTCTTGGTTAGCTTCAATAGCAGATCCACGGTGTCATCCACGGTGTCGATTTTGTAAAACATGGTGTCACGAATACTCGGTTTTGGCCACAACTGTATGGAAGCCTTAGTGATAATGCCCGTTGTTCCGAACCAGCCCAGAAATAGGCCCATGAAGTCTGGGAGACAGTATTTGGTGAGCCAAGAATCACCCAGAGCACAGCTCCCGGTTCTAAGAATCTCTCCCGTGGGCAGAACCACCTCCAATCCATTCACCATATCCGAGCTGACACCATAGCCCAGAGAGACCTGTCCTGCCCCATATATTACTGCGTTGGAGATTACCCCGACAGACTGTGGAGCGTGAGGCTGACAAAACCAGAGATTAGGATAATTCTCCTCTAGGTAGGTTTTGAGTTGACCCGTTGTTACTCCACACTCAACCACCGCATACATTGAGTCCGGGTTCACTTCGATTATTTTATCCAACCTCTTCAAATCCAGCAGTATGCCACCCCCGTAAGGTATCGCCAAGCCGGAAAGTGTAAGACCTCCTACTCGTGGTATTACCGGAATCTTTTCACGGTTAGCCAGTCGTAGAATGTCCTGAATCTCTTCAACAGAACCAGGCATGACCACAAAGTCTGGGAGGCATGGCTCCTCAGCGCTGGGGTCGCTGGAATAGTAGTAGCGTTCTTCTACTCGGTCAGTAACAAAATTTTTCCCTACAATTTTCTCAAGTGATTCAAGAAAACGGGAATGGCTGGGATCGACGAGTTTTTTTTCTGACAAATCTATTTCCTCCATCCAAAAATTTTTAGAAAGCACAAATCTCGATTACCCCATTATATTTCGTGCAGAGTTGTCTTACATTAAATAAATAAGTATATAAATCTAATTTCAATACTAATAGGAGTTACGCAGTTGACTTAAATCCT
>DXJA01000185.1 GCA_019056875.1 Candidatus Jordarchaeum madagascarense | reverse complement strand
TTGGCAGTCAAGCCCTGGAGTCTATGCTGGGTATTATTGACACCATCAAAAAAGGCCAACCTGTAGATTCCAAACGGATCAAACAGTATCAGCGGGCATTGAAGAGTATAGCCTCTACCGCCCGCTACCTGGATTATGACGAACTGATTGTAGAAGTGGAGGAATCGCTGCAATACCTGGAAGGATTAGTTCCGGGCAAGGACTTGATAACTGAAGAATTGCTGGAATTTCTTCAGGCCAACCACCAGAAGGTTCAGCATTTAATGAACTTTAAGATTGAGAATTTACAGAGCCTGTTGGAAAACGTGCCCCCGGAGTATAGTCAAAAGAAAATAGGCGAAATTCTTATATCGGAACAGAAACTGACTCCGGAACAGATGAATTGGGCTTTACAACAGCAAAAAAGGCTGGGCGATATTCTGGTAGACAGCGGTGCGGTTAAAGCAGGAGATATGAAAATAGCTCTGGCTCAGCAAGCTATAGCCCGGGAAAAACAGCAACAGGTCCACAGCAACTTCCCCCATCCTTACAAGTGCTTCATGCGCCCTGAATCGAATATAACAGTGACTGTGACTACTCAGTGCTCGAACCAGAGGTTCTACAGCCCCCTCATCCCTCATCTCGCCCAGAACCCTCACCGCCTTCAATCGAACCAACAAATCACCACTACTCAGCGCTTTTGTCAAGAATTCTACTCCCCCTTCTCTAAAATCCTCAAGACTTCTTTCTAACATGAGTTGAACATCCAACTTGCTAAAACCCCTTTCTTTCATTATACGCGTTAAAGCATATTTTGCGGCTTGACGAACATCCTTCTCCTCATCGTTTAAAGCCTCGGTCAGAGGCTCAATCGCCCGCTCATCCCCTATCTCTCCGAGAGCCGCCGCCGCACAAACCCGAGGAACATAATCCCCACCATAACGTAAAACCTCGATGAGAGGCTCAACCGCCCTAGCATCACCCAGCCGCCCCAGAGCATTTATTATGTCCATTTGAGCTGAGCCCCACTCTAGTGCTTGAATTAATGGTTCCACCGCCCGCTCATCACCAATCTTTCCAAGCGCATCTGCAGCCGAATATCGAACAGAAACAAGTTTATCTTTAAGTGCTTGTATGAGTGGTTCCACCGCCCGCTCATCACCAATCTTTCCAAGCGCATCTGCTGCAAACACCCGAGTAAACATATCCGAATCATGCAACGCTAGTATGAGTGGTTCCACCGCCCGCCTATCACCTATCCTTCCAAGAGCAGACGCAGCCCTTTGCCGAACCTTATTATCACCATCCTTAAGTGCCTGTATAAGCGGCTTCACCGCTTCTTTACCGTAACTTTCAAGCTCACGAATCACCTTCCTCCGAGCCTCCTTATCCGTAGACCTCAACTGGTCAACCAATAACTCCATGCTAGAACCCCCAAATTATTCAAATCACGAAACCATCAAAATATATTATGACAATTTTCCTTATATAAATACCACAAACAAAACAATAACCACCAAAAAACCAGCAAAAACTAGCAAACAATAAATACACAGAAACAAACTAAATAACCAAAGACAAAAAACAAAAAATAGGAGAAAAAAAAGGAAAAAAGGGTGGAGCAGGAAAATGGGACCCAAACAAGAAGAATACGCATTCAAAATCACCGTGGTCGGTGACGGAGGTGTTGGTAAGACGAGTTTGATTGTTTGTCTTACTGAGAATAGGTTTTCAGAGGATTATAAGATGACTTTGGGTACGTCGTTTGCTGCTCAGACTGTTAATATTGATGATTATGTTGTGACTTTGCAGATTTGGGATCTTGGTGGTCAGCCTTCGTTTAGTCATCTTAGGAGTTTCTTTTATGCTGGTTCTAAGGGTGGTGTGGTTGTTTTTGATTTGACTGATGAGAAGTCTTTTCAGAATGTTCCTGTGTGGGCGAAGGAGTTGTTTAGTGTTTGTGGTAATGTGCCGATTGTGATTATTGGTAATAAGAATGATCTTGCTAGTGGGCGTGTGGTTTCTCGGGCGGATGCTGAGAGGGTGGCTCGGAGTTTGGGTGCGCCTTATATTGAGACTAGTGCTAAGACTGGTGATAAGGTGAATATGGCTTTTCAGGGTATTTCTCGGCGGTTATTGGGGGTTGAGGAGAAGCCGGCCATGGTGGCGGAGGGTGTTGTGATTCCTGAGCTTAAGGGTAAGGTTTTGAGTTTTATTGATCAGCGTAGGGAGTATCTTTTGAATTTGCTTGGTGATTTGATTTCTGCGCGTTCGATTAATCCTCCGGGTAATGAGAAGTTGGCTGCGGATGTGGTTCAGGGGGAGCTGTATAGGATTGGGTTGCACACTGAGACTTATGAGAAGGAGAGTGGGCGGACTAATGTGGTGGGTTTGGTGGATAGGGGGAGTTCTCCCACGTTGATGATTGTTACCCATCTTGATGTGGTGCCTGCGGGGGATGGTTGGATATATGAACCGTTTAAGGCGACTCCTACTGATGGCAGGATTGCTGGTAGGGGTGCTGTGGATGATAAGGGGCCCATGGCTTCTGTTCTTCTGGCTCTTCAGGCGCTTAAGGCGTTTAATTTTCCAATTAGGGGGCGGTTAATGTTTGTTGCTGTGGCGGATGAGGAGACTGGGAATGAGCTTGGTATTAAGTATCTGTTAAACGAGAAGGGGTTGACTGCGGATTATGCTTTGGTGGCTGAGCAGACAAGGTGTGAGTCGATTGAGATTGCGGAGAAGGGTAGATTATGGGTTAAATTGAAGAGTGCGGGTATACAGGCTCATGGTAGTATGCCGGGTAAAGGTGTGAATGCGATTGTGAATCTTTCGAAGGTCTTGTCAAGGATAGAAAAACTTAAAATGAAGTATTCCGAGCATCCCTTATTTAATGCTCCCACTGTTAATGTTGGAACCGTAAAGGGTGGGGTGGCTGTTAATATTGTTCCGGCCTCCGCTGAGGCTATTGTTGATATTAGATTTTTGCCTTCTCAGGATCCTAAGCAGATAGTTAATGAACTGCGTGAGCTGGTGAGGAGTGTCCAGATGGAGAACCCCGGGCTTGAGGTTACTATTGAACCCCTGAACTCTGATCCTCCAACGGAAGTGTCTCCGGAGGACCCTGTTGTTAGGGTTCTTGAGAAGGTGTTTAATGAGGTTACAAAGAATAAACCGAAGCTTATAGGGATAGGGGGTGCTACAGTGGCCAAGCACTGCATTTTGCGTGGCATCCCGACAGCGGTTTTTGGGCCGGGTGATTCTAACGAGGCTCATACTGCGAATGAAAGTGTGTCCGTGGATGAGTTGCTTAAAGCGGCCAAAATATATGCTCTAACTATTCTTAATCTGCTTTCCTGATTTATGTCAAGGGGTGGTTGGAATCTTGGAAGAATCGGAAAAATTTATTCGTTTCAGCGTTTCTCTCCCTGAAGACCTGCTCAAGGAGTTTGATAAAGTGACTGAGTCGCTCGGAATACAGGGCAGGTCTGATGCGATACGTAAGGCAATGAGAGACTTTATTGTGAATTATACTTGGGTGCATGAGAGTGAGGGTTCTATGGCGGGTTCAATAACCGTCATACTGAATCACGAAATCTCAGGGATTATGGATGAACTCACCGAACTGCAGCATAAACACATTAATCTAATCGCTTCCTCGATGCACATTCATCTGGATGTAAGTGACTGTATGATTGTTCTCGCTGTGAGAGGAAATGTGAGGGATGTTGAACGGCTTAACAATGAACTCCTTGCCCTCAAAGGCGTCAAATTAGTAAAGTACACCATTATGACTCCGGGAGCTGAGCTACCTTAAATTCAAGTACTCAAAAAGAAAAAACCGTTTTTCCAAAATGTTTTTATAGATTGGCTTTTCAAGTGGGTACACTGTTCCTTCCTTATTAATGAAAAGTGATTTTAGTAAAGTTTAACAATTGGTTGGTGAATCATCGGTCGGCGTTTTTTCCTAGTGAATTAATCTTTAAATTTTTCTTCTTGAGAGGTGAAGGTTTTGCGTTTAAAGTTGGATGGTTATCTTGAACTTAGCGATAATCTTCCCAAGGAAGCACAAGGTGAATTAGAGGCTTTCTTTGAGGATGCTAATGAGAAACTGTTTAAAAAGGGGGTTCCCCGGGGAAAGGAGTCTGAGGGGGCTCAAATAACAAAATGGGCTCTGAAAGGCGATAGAATAGAATTACAAATAATTAGCGGCAGGTACGTGAGAGCGCACGCTGCAATAATCCGACTTTCCAATGCTCTATCCGACTTCCTAGGATCAAAACACCATGTGGGGGTTCGAAAAACGGTCGCCACCGACTACCAGATGGAAACCGAGCTTGAAAAAGAACCCTTAGAGCCCGTAACCATGCCCTTCACCAAGCAATTAAAGATCGAGGGCAACAAAGCTTACATCTCCATGGAGGAAATGGATGAAAGCGGACTCAAGAGGAACTATCCCGACCGGTTACTGCGGCGTCTTGAAGAAAAAATCGCAGCCCAACACGTGTCTGGAAAAGCAGAATTCACCCGCACCATAGAAAGAAGCAAAAAAGGCTTGGATAAATACAAAATCAAAGAGGACCCCACTGAAATGGCGGTCAAACTGGGATGGGTGAAAGAATTTCCGGGCGCGGGCATCTGGCAAATAATGCCTCCCTACGCGGCGCTCATCAGAGCAATAGAGAATATGATCATCGACGACATAGCCAAACCCTTAGGCTTCCAAGAAGTTATACTACCCAGACTCATTCCTCTGGAAGTGGAAATGAGGAAAGGTCACCTCGGAATAGCGAACGAAATAATATGGGCCTGCCCCCCAATATCCCGAGACCCCAAAGAATTCGAAGAAATACTAGACTACGTAGAAATAACCGGCACCCCTCCGGTGGAGCTCCTACAGAAAAAACTACGCCCCCCCATGTTCGGACTATCCTACGCTCAATGCGAGCCATTCTACGAGTTATACGCCCAAGAAATAGTGGACATAGAGGAACTTGAAAAAAACCCCATAAAATTCTACGACAAAAATGGACCCACTTGGCGTTGGGAGGGTGGGGGACTCAAAGGACTAGAACGCCTAAACGAATTCCACAGAATAGAATTCGTCTACATGGCACCACCCAAAAAATGCATAGAAATCAGAGACCAAGTACTCGAAAAAGCAAAAAAAATGATAGACAAAGACCTCGACCTCGAATACCGAATAGACGCCACCACCGCCGTATACCTAGAACACGCCGGAATCACAGAAGAAAAAAAAGAAGAAGAAGAATTCGTGAAAACCTACGACCTCACCGTAATACTGCCCTTCGAAACCAAGAGCAGACCCGAAACCGAACTAGAAGTCTCCAGCTTCCACGTACACACCGACTTCTACGCAAAAAGATTCCACTTCCGAGACAAAACCCGAAAAACCGTCTACACCGGCTGCGTAGGCATAGGCCCCTCAAGATACGCCTACATCACCCTGATACGCCACGGATTCAACTATGACGACTGGCCCCCCAAAATCAAAAAATACATAGGCGACAAGCTACCCGAAGTCCCCAAAACAGTAACCTGGCCATAAAACAAAATAATAACTGGTCAACAATTCTGCTTTCCCGCATTTTTTTCTAAAACATAATGTGAAAAATTCATGGTTGAATCCAGAATCTGCTCGGAGAGCAAGCCTTATTTTCGAGAAAAGAATTTGGGTTAGGATTCGACAAGTACACCGGGCTTCAAGGGCTCTGCAACCTTAGCCTTCTCGTCTTTTGACTCCTCAGCCTTCAAAACCTCAACTTGTGCTCCGAGCTCCTTAGCAAGAAAATCCCGTGCCTCAACAAGAGTCCGAAACTCCTTATTCTGAACTAGCATCTCGTAGCGAGGATTCTTAAGCACCTTTTGCGCGTAACCCGCAGCCGCCTTTCCCTGCTTCTTAACCTCAGGATCCTGCATAACCCTCTTAATCAAATCATCCCTACTCTTAATAGCCTCCTCCAAAATCTTATACTTCCAGCCCGGAGCCACAAAAAGAATAATCTTGGAGGGCTTCTCAATTTTCGCAACCTTAAGAATCTCCTTAACATCCTCCATAATGTTGCTAATAAGGTTCTCCTCGACCTCCAGCTCCTCGTCCAAATATTTCTCATCATGGGTCGGCCAAGAATCCTGAACAATGAACTTTTTATGACCCGTTTTCTCCCAAATCTCCTCACAAACATGTGGACATATAGAGATCGGAAGAGCGTCGTGCAGGGCACCCGTGTCCATCCCGCTCGCCC
>DXJA01000184.1 GCA_019056875.1 Candidatus Jordarchaeum madagascarense | reverse complement strand
TGTAGTTTTATAAATGTTTTAATTCTATATATTTTTGAGAATTTTAATCCGATATAGAGATGTTCAGAATGATAGTTGAAGTTGTGAAGTCGATTATTTCCCGGCTGGAGGAAGGCCCGATAACGGTGGATGAGCTGACAAAAGGCCTGGGAATCGATTGGGGGACTTGTGAAGAGTACTTGTCCGCTCTCAAGCTAGTGGGTGTAGTTGAGGAAATTAGGTCAGAGAGAGGGAGAGCTTACAGACTGAGAGAGAAGAGGAAAAAATGGCTTTTCCCACACGGTAGAAAAATTCCCGACAATTATATTAAAATTGGTAACGAAAAACCAGTTAAAGACGAGGTTGTAGACCTAATTTGAAAAAATGCGGGTTATAGCGCTTGCCTTGATGCCACACGTCACCGCAGTTAAAGAGTTGTAGCATACCCTGCATGTTCAGAGCAACAAAAAGAGCCTAGAAGAATTATGGTACAACCTCGGAAGAAATAAAGAAATTTACCATATTTACGACAGTGTTGATTACCAAACTAAAAAAAGGTGACTGGTTAGGGAGACTATAGTGTGAAAGAAACGGAGATAATTTTTCTTGTAAAAGCAAGTTGGTGTTATGAGTCTATTTTTTTCTCGTGTGCGTATTTTAGGATTTTTAAAGCTATTTTGAGTATGTCATGGTATTTTCTTTCTTCTAGTATTTCTAGAAGCAGGTTTATGTCTACTTTTAGATAGGTATGAACTAAAATGTTTCTGAAGCCGATTAGCTTCTTTGCTAGTTTGCTTTCACTGTCTGATATTACTTGATGTTTTGAGAGGTTTTCGGCTAATTCTCCATACGTAGCTGGCGGTTTTTCCCCCAATTCAGATAAAAGGTGAGCGCTCATGTCTATGAGCGACTGAATGCTTGTTTGGATTATGTGAAGCGCTGCATTAAGAAGCGTAAAATCGTTAACCACGTTACGCGCTTCTTTTTCTCGGAGCAACTGGTCTAAGCCCCTTACACACTCTCTTACGTGTTCTACGCGGTCTTCCAGCTCTCCCATCTCAGCTCACACTCTCTCCGCAAGCAGATACATTCCTTTAAGAGGATTCTTGGCTGCTTTCAGCTATTAGAGTTTTCAGATATTTTTCACGCAGTTTCAGTTTCTCCTTGAAGACCTTGAAGTCTAGGTACATTGAGATTGTTTTGTTTCGAAACTTTTTGTAGGATTCAAGGCTGCCCGTGACGAAGACTCCGTCTCTAACAACCTTGAAGAGGAGTTCCAGGGGGAAATCGCCTCGTAGGAGAAGAAGGTCTACCTTGTCTTCTACCAATTTGAGAGTTTTCGCTAGGTCTAGTATGATGCTGCTGACCTCATCATGGCTAGGTGGTTTATAAAAACTGATAGCTACATCCACGTCGCTCATTGGGGACTCTTTGCCACGAGCTGTAGACCCGTAGACTAAAACAAACTCTACGCCTTCAACTCCCTCAAAGAATGATTTGAGACGCTGCAAAACTTTACTGGTTAGCCTCATAGCAACATAATCTCTTGAACAGTTAATCCTCATAATATAGGCAAATTCTCTTCACGCTATACTACAATTTTGTGCTTAAAAAAGATTAGTATAATTCATTTAAGAAACTTGCTACCGAGGAGACATCACACTCTCAGCATAATGTGTTCAAAAAATTATGCAGACTTCTCAGAAAGTACGGCTACCGGATTACACGGCAGACGGGAAGCCACATAAGATTAACAACCACCTGAAAGGGGAACACCACATTACTGTTCCTAAACACAAATCTTTGAAGATAGGAACGCTCAACAGCATATTGACCGATATCGCCAGTCACTTAGAGATAGACAAACCAGTGCTGATAAAAGAGTTGTTCGGAAAAAAGTAAAGCTTACAGACAACCAATCAACAGAACCTTTTTTGAGTGGAATTATACGGTTGTGAGACGCATCTGCTGTTACAAATACGGTTTTCATTGCTTCAGAATTTCCAATAGCTTCTTCCTATCCTAATTATTCTGGCAAAAGGAGTTCCTCAGTAACGAGGATTTAAAACCTAACGTAATAATATACTAATTTTTATCGCGGATGAATTGCAAAGGAAGTTTCTCAGAGCGAGGATTGAAAGTTCGTATGTTTTAACCTCTGTATGTTTATCTTATGTTTTGGTGTGATGTTTGGTGCCAGTTCTCTTAAATAAGCAAAGCAAAGATGGAAAAGGTCTCCTATAACTTTATATGAATATACGTTTCTAACTAGAACAAAGGGCGTTACCAGAATTTATTTGGATGCTGACCGTTTTGGACCCGAAAAAGATTGTAAAACTCATCGTTGAGCAGACCGGCATCTCCCAAGAGGAAGTGGAGAAACAGATAGAGAAAAAGAAGGAAATGCTTGGATCACTAGCAACGGAAGAGGGCGCAGCAGTCCTCGTAGCCACAGAACTAGATGTAGAAATAAGAGAAACTGAGGAAGAAAAACCGGAAAAGAAAACCCTACTCAAAGACCTGAAGGAAGGAATGACCAGCGTCTCAGTGGTGGAGGGAATAGTGATGGAAATCCTGAGAGTAAAACGCTTCGAAAGGCAAGGCGGAGCCGCGGGACAGATGGCCAGCGTAAGAATCGCAGACAAAACCGGAGAAACACGACTGGTCCTCTGGGAAGAACAAAGCGAAGCGGTGGAAAAAGGAAAAATACACAAAGGAGACATCCTACGCATCACCCGAGGCTTCACCCGAAAAGGACGCACCGGAGAACTAGAACTACACGTAGGCCGACTCGGAAAAATCATAGTAAACTCACCCGGCTCCCGACCCGAAGACTTTCCCCAGCCCGCCAAGGAACCCATCCCACTCACGGAACTAGAAGTAGGCATGCCAGACGTCACAGTCGAAGGCATAGTCGCAGAATTCTCACCAGTGAGGAATTTCACTCGACCCGATGGCACCGAGGGACGCATATCCACACTCAGACTCGTCGACAACGACGCCGTAGTGAGGGTAGTATTCTGGGACGCGCAGGCACCCAAAGCGTCACGACACCAGATAGGAGACCGCATACAGATAATAAGTGGATACACCCGTGAAGGAACCAAGGGCGACGTAGAAGTACACGTAGGAAAAGCCACCCAGATAAAAACACTTGAGAAAGCCGCAGCCAAAATCGCACCCAAGCCTGTGCCCCTACCAGAAATCAGGCCCCGAGTAGACTCCCTAGACATCCAAGCCCGGGTAGCAGACGCCACACCCCTCAGAGTTTTCACCCGCCCCACAGGAGGAGCCGGAGTAGTGGCAGACCTCTACGTAACAGATGGAGAAAACTGGGCCAGGGTCTCCCTCTGGGACAAAAACGCCGAAACCGTAGCCAAGGTGAAACCGGGAGACATAATCCGCATCCGAAACGCTTACACCAGAGAAGACCAGTATGGACTTACTGTAAACGCTGGAAAAAGAGCAATCATAGAAGTAAACCCCCCAGACATCCCGCAAAACCAGTTCCCTCCGCTTGGCACGAAACCCAAAATCATTCAGGAAATAA
>DXJA01000183.1 GCA_019056875.1 Candidatus Jordarchaeum madagascarense | reverse complement strand
GAAACCCTAATTAACAAAACCTAAAAAATCGAACGAATCTACATCGCCATAAACCAAAGAAGGTTAAAAAAATAGAAGATAAAAGTTTAATGTGGAATTTAAGAGTCTTTAAGATTCAAGATTTATTTGTAGGGTTAATGGATTCTTGCTTCCTCGCCAATTCCTGAGATCCAGCCTTGTTTTGCTCCTGCGGATATTCCTGCTTCCAAGATAGTTTTAGTCTTTTGTGGATCTACTATTGAGATTAGACTGCCCCCCATTCCTGCTCCCGAAATTTTTGTGCCGTAGGCTCCTGCCTCTAACGTGGCATCTCGGATCTTTTCGAGTTTTATTATACTCAAATTATAGAGTTCTTTTAGAAGTTGGTGTTGGTAATTCATTATTTCGCCTAGGATTTCGATTTCTGAGAATTTGTTCTGGATTCTCTCCCATAATTGAGTCATATAGGGTTCTTTTTCTTTTGGTTTCGGCTTTTTGTTTTTTAGGATGTCAATTGCTATTTCGGTTGATCTCTGCATTCTCAGAGTGAAACGGAATCTATCTGCCACATTGTCGTATAGCAGATTTAGATATTCGCTAATTTCCTCCTCGTTTATTTTTTCCCAGTCTGGCTCATCGTATCTGTATCCCAACTTGTTTTTTATTTTATTTGGGACCTGGTCGCTTTCCATGAGGACTTTTAGCCCATCGTTTATTTCCCTTTGCCTCAGGGGGTGGATTTCGGCTGTGGAGTGTTTGACGCCTGAATCATGAATTACAAAAATGAGGTTTTCCATTGGGAGTTTCTCGATTTTATATGGGGGTTTACAATCTAGTTTTATTATTCCACCAAACGTTGAGCCGTACTGGTCGAGCCGGCCGCAGGGTATGCCTAGCTCCACGTTTTCTGCTTCATAGGCCAGTTCGGCTAACTCTCTCTGGTTGTAGTTTATTTTACACGCTTTGTTCAACAGGGTAGCGAAGGCAACCTCCAGAGCAGCACTGCTCGCAAGTCCTGACGCTACGGGCACTTGGCTCTTTACGTAGACTCGCATTCCCCTGAGCTTTTTTGAAAGACCTCTTTTCTCTAGAATTTTTACTATGGCTCTGAAATAGTTTCCGAACCATCCTTTTTTGAGATACTCTATTTCACCTATCGAGAACTGATCTTGAAACGCTTCTCCTGCTCGTTGAAAATCAAGTGATCTTACCTCAAAAACATTATCATTCCTAATTTCACAGGACATGTAGGTTCTCAGGTTTAATGCGGCCGGAACTACAGGTAATCCTTTGTAGTCTTGGTGGGTGTTCAGAAAGTCCGCTCTTCCCGGGGCTGAAGCAATAATATTTGAATCACTCTTAGTGAAGGGTGTGTCCGAGATTTTTAAAGATTGAATATTATTCATTTTCTATTCTTTCCCCCTTTATTCATCATTTAGGCGATTCATAAGTTTTTTCAAGAGCAGCGCGTCAAACTCGATATTGGGGCTTTCTGAGATTACAATTCCTTTTATCCGGTAGTCTTTCCAAGATTTTACGAGTTCCTCATAATTTATGTCAGATTCCATCAGGGTGGTGTGTCTTCGCTCCCCTTTGGGAGAGTATTCTATCCCAGAAATGTGAATATGCATGTTATCGAGTATTTCCCGCCCTAGACCTGCTTCTAATTTATTGAGAATCGTTTCAAAGTGTTCATATCTATTTGATTTACCGTTTGTACGAGCATTAAGGTGTGCGAAGTCTACATTTGGAAGAACCTGTTCAATCTCTTGACTTAGTTTTATTATTTCTTCAAGTGTCCCAAACTGGCTCTGTTTGCCCGTAGTTTCGGGGCGTATCCAAACATCATTTCCCTCCTCTTGAAGGATCTTCACTATTGGGGAAAGATGGTTCCTAACGATCTTGTAAACTGATTCTGATTTGGCTTCTCCGTAGGTTGCTGTGTGAAAAGTTATTGATTTGCCTCCCGCAATCTTGGTGATTCTGGCTGTTTTTAGTATTCTACTGATACTAGCTTGAACCGTTTCTTTTTTATGAGAGTTTAGGTTGATGTAATAGGGTCCATGAGCGGTTAGTGAAACATTCTCCTGTTTAGCTATGCTTTTTATTTTATGGGCAAGAGTTTCACTCATTTTCACTCCATAAACGAATTCAAGCTCCATCGCATCCAACCCTAGCTCTCTTACTCTCTTTATACCATTCAAGGAGCTTCTCTTCTGGGTGGTTATCGGTATGCCCGCTGTACCGAAAAGCAACATTCCTAATCAGCCATCTTAGTTTTTGAGTTTATAGGGAATATTTATTTTTTTGAGTTATTAACACTTAGTACTCTAGAAAGGGTTTTGATTAAGTTTATATTTTTCAAGTTCATAAAGATTAATATTCTATCTTTTGAAAAATTTGGAAAATATTTAAGTCATAATTTGTGAGTTTATACTTTAGGGAAACACTGAAGGTGATTTATTGTTCAAGAAGCGTGGTGTCTGTTTCGCCATTTTCGATGAGGAAACAGGACCCGTGAGTGTTTATTTTAAGGGAATCAACAAGGTGGTTGCGGACAAAATAGCGTTAAAGAGTATGGTTGGTACAATGTCTTTGAGTCAGGAGGTTGATGAGGGAGAATCAATAATTCCCCTCCAAGAAGAGCTGAAGAATGCTTTTGTATATTATTTTGCTGTTCCCGATGAGGGTGGAAGGGGAGGGGTGAGAATAGGTACACTCAGTTTTGTGGTTGAAAAAGAGGATGGAGAAACACTTTACCGTTTTGCTCCGATTCTCTCAGAGCACTCGAAAAGAATTGTACAGGACGTTAAAAAACACTATGTTTATAGACAACCGATTTCTCAAACTCTTATTGATAGTGTGGATAGTATTTTATCGATTCAAGACTTTGAAAGAGCAGTTCTACCCACTAGTTTCAAAGAATATTTGATTCAAAGTCATATTGCTAAGGATACTATTTTTCATCGTTCGATTTTGGAAAAAACAAGTAATTTTTCTAGGAAAGAAGAAATTTTTGGAGACAAGAGTGATATTATTGGAAGAGACAAGAATCAGAATATTGTTTGGATACTTCTCTCCCGTAACTTTCTAAGAATGAGTAATGAAGATAAACGAAATTTATATGAATATCTAGACAAACTTAGGGAGAATATTCCCTCCTTGGAGGTCATATTTGTCCTTAACGAATTGGGCTTGAGAAGGAATGACACATTTGACGATAGGGCAATTGAAAAAATTACCAAAATCTCTAGAACAAGCGAAGCTGAAGGGAAAGAATTTGATCTATACGGGACGGACAGTGATGAAAATATTATTTGGGCGCTTTTATCGACAAACTTTATAACTATGAGTGAATCCGAACTGGACGAATTAAATAAAAACATATATCAACTTAAGAGAGCCAACCCATCAATGGAAGCATTCTTCATACTAGCCGAAATACTTAGATACACTAAACTGCAACCTCCGAAACCGAATTTTGAAGGAAAACCCACAGGACTTAAAAAAATAATGGGAGCAAAAACAGAATACCAAAGTCTCCTAGACTCTCTTACAAAAAAGGAGAAAAGTGAAGAGTAGGTATAAGCAACTATTAAAACATCAGAAAAATTAAAGAATCAAGCAAACTTTCACTATTATTATAAATAGCTACACTACCCCAAAATCAGACAATTTAAAAGCAGTCACCAAGACACCTTTTTTAATTTCAAAAAATATTAATAAGTTTTCGGAAATGGAAGGTATTCTAATTGAATTTAAACAAAAGTCTCTTTGCATACTCATTTGTCTTTCTAGCCATTGAAGGATTGGTATTGGTTGGTACGTTTTTTATTTCGTGGCAGTCGGTATTCTACTTTTACTCCACAAATTCAATTTACGAAACTGTTTACGGAATTTATTCAACTATTAATTATTTTGGCTCCTTTACCCAACCCTTACCTCCATTATTGGCTTATTATCTTTATAGTAGATCTGCTTTTCCTAATCTCTGGATTATAATTCCGATATATATTATTTTAAAACCAGTTTTGCTATTCTTCAAGAGGTTTAATGTAGCCCGCTTATCGATATTTACGCCCCTACTTTTTGGCTTGGAAAGATTCTTCACCTTATCAACCATTTCTACAGCTCAACTGCTGCTACCTCTTTCTTCGGGCACCTTTTTGTATCCACAGCAAGGTATAGGTGGAATCGTTTTATTACTAGTACTCTTTTTGGGAGTCTATGGGGTTAATTTCTTCGAAAACGCAATTATGTTTCCCATAATCAGAAGAATTATTAAACTCATGAAGGAAAAACCAGAGCTTAAACTTTCTGAGATAGCTAAAGAGAGCGGATTAAGTGTAAATAAGTTATACAATAATCTCTCCAAGATTGTTTATGAGGGGATAATTCTCGCGGTTCTAACACCGGAGGAGTTAGTTGCATTCGAAGAACTAAGTGCTCATGAATTAATTGTTGAAGCCTTTAGAAGAGCTCTTCAAAAGAGCGAAAGAATTAATACTAACAATTTAGGCCAAGTTATGAAGAATTCACGAATATGGTTTCCCCCAAAAAGAGAAGAAATTCTTAATATCTGTAAAAATGCGCAAGAAGAGGGGAAGCTTCTGGCAATCATCATTAATGGAGAAATAGTAAGACAATCAGAAGTAGGATTCGCATACTAGGCTCCGGGTTTTAGTCGGGCACGAATTTTTTCAAGTTTCTAATGTTCAAATATAGTATTGATTGTTCTCTGGGAAAAATTTATTTATTGAAGCCATCAATTTTTCAGCCTCTTCTACCTTACCTGCGTTTAAGTAACTTTGGAAAGCCCAAAGATATTTATCCCTTGCCTCATTCATTTCTCCCAGTTCTTTGAAGAGTTCTCCGCTTTTGAGATATTGGGCCGCCGCCTCTTCATATCGATTCATCGCATCCCCGTATAGTATTCCTAAGAGTCCGAGCACTGTTGCTTGCTGGTATTTATCGTCTGATTGCTGGGATAATTGGAGGGATTTTTTGTAGCAGCTTTCAGCCTTTTTATAATTAGCCTTTTGCTTATATGAGAATCCCGCCCTCCAATAGCTTTCAACCGCGTTTCTAAACAATTTATTCTTTTCGTAAATTTTTGCTGAGCGCGTATAGCTTTCTGCTGCTTTCTCGAATTTTTCTAGTATAAAAAAATTCAATCCAAGGTGACTTAGATATAATGCAACACGTTCATCTTCTCTACTGAGTTTATGTAGCATGGTCACTGTTTTTAGAAGGCAGTTTGACGCTTCAGAGTTCTTATGAATCGATTCAAATAGTAGACCCGCCTTCGCATAGGCGAGGCTACAACCTTCCCAGTTATTAGCTTCTTCAAGTTTTTTTGCAGCATTAAGGTAGAGTTCCACAGCCTCCCCATATTTTCCAGACTTCTGCTTATTCTCAGCTCTGGATAAAAGTTCTTCTGCACCGTTCAACTGCTACCGCCTCATTAAACTTAATATAAGCGCTTGATGGTTAATTAATTTCCTATTATTTTTCTAAAATTAATCTAATAAAATAATGTAATCCACACAGAACATAACGATAAGTGATAAGTAACACGGAATCCCAATTATTACTTGAATAATTAAGCTCGTCCCTAAAATAGGGAACTCTTTAGCAAATGAGGGAAGAATTACTAAGAAGTTTAGTTCCAAATAGGTAAAACCTGGATTAATTTTAAGAAAGAGGGAAAAGATGAGAATTTTAATAATTCACAAGACACATCACCATTCATGATAGTGGACACTAGCAGGGTTAAGGCATACAAAAATCTTAAATTCTCATCAAGAATTAATCCATTAAAACAAATAAAAATCCGGTGAATTTTATGAGATTTGCAGAAAAGTTGGGGATGAAGTATAATAACGCCTTTAATGAGCATCTATCCTTTGATGATGTTTCTCTTCTGCCAAGAAGTAGTGACCTTGAACCCAGCGAAGCCGATATTTCGGCATGGATAACACCTGAGCATTTGCTGGCGATTCCCTTCATTTCTTCTCCTATGGATCGTGTTACTGAATCAGAGATGTGCATAGCATTAGCCAGGGAAGGCGCACTGGGCGTCCTACACCGGAACAACCCGATGCAGGTAGAAGTGGATATGGCTAAAAAAGTTAAACGCGAGGAGATATCGGGAATAATAAGAGACCCCCTCACCGTAACACCGGATACTCCCATCTCAACAGTAATTAGAATTATGCGTGAAAAAAACATCTCAGGATTACCAGTCATCGATAAATCCGATAATTTAGTAGGAATAATAACCAACAGAGATGTCATTGCCGCTAATCCGGATTCTCCGGTAAATAAAGAGATGACCCCCAAGGAAAAACTTGTTACAACCTTGGAGAAGGATATACTCGAAAATGGGAAACTCAACACCGAAAAGGTTAAACAATTACTCCATTTTCACCGAATCGAAAAACTGCTCGTTTTAAATGAACTCAAAAAACTCACAGGACTAATCACCCTTAAGGATATCAAAAGATTAGAGGATTCACCCTATGTTTCGAGAGACTCTGAAGGTCGCTTAATGGTTGGTGCAAGCATCAGCCCCTTCGACCATGAGAGGGCTATAAGATTAGATCTAGTAGGAGTGGATATACTGGTTATAGATATAGCCCATGGAATGAATGTGAAAGCGATAAAATCGGTGGAAAAAATTTCAAAGGATGTAAATTCTTGGATTATGTACGGAAACATTGCTACAGAAGAAGCTGCCGAGCAGGTAATTACAAGCGATATAAATAAACTCGCAAGTCTGCGTGTAGGACTGGGCGGAGGAAGCATCTGCCAAACCACACAGGTGACCGGGGTTGGAGTTACTACTTTATCAGCAACAGCACTGGTCGCGGACGCTGTTCAGGAACACGATGCGAACATCAGTATTGTGGCGGATGGAGGAATCAGAGGAAGCGGAGATTTAGCCAAAGCAATTGGTGTAGGCGCAAGCGCTGTTATGTGCGGCTACCTTTTTTCAGGCACAGATGAGGCTCCCAGCGAGAAAGTATACATCAGAGGGGTTCCAATGAAAAGATATAGAGGAATGGCTTCCCCATCAGCCATCAGAGAGAGATATGCTGTTGACAGATACACAAGAGGCACTAAGGAAATAGCGGAGGGCATTGAGGGCGTGGTGTCCTATAGGGGCTCCGTTAGAACTTTAGTCAGAGACCTAGCAGCCGCGCTTAAAGCAACTTACGGCTATGTTGGCGCGAGAAACACAAAGGAAATGTGGGAAAAAGCACGCTACGCCAAGAGAACAATGGTCGGTGTTAGAGAAGGGCTTCCACACGATGTAATTCCTGAAACGCAGTTCCAAGACCTTTATGACACCTTTTAGAAAAGAGAAAAGCGAGACCCCAACAAATATTATTCATAGCCTAGTTTTTCCCTTAGTCAACTTAATTCTCTGGTTCTAGTAGAATGGGAAGCAGAGAGGAGAGAAGCAAATATTGAAATTACAAGAAATACTAAGGGACTTGATCCCGGAAAATTATTGGCACCTGATTCCCAATAGGCTTGAAGAGATCGGAGATATTTGTTTATTAAAACTTCCCAAAGAATTGTCTGATTTTTACCCCCTGATAAGTAAAGCCATTCTTGATAATTTTCCCCAGTTTCAGGTAGTTGCAGTCAGAACCGGTCACATAAAAAGCGAAGAGAGAGTCGGTGAATTAAGAGTTATCGCTGGCGAGAATAGAACCGAAACCATACACCGGGAGTATGGCTGTAGGTATAAGCTTGACTTGAAAAAAGTGTTTTTCACCCCTCGTCTGAGTTATGAACACAACCGGGTGGCAAACCTGGTTAGAGACGGGGAAGTCGTACTAAACATGTTTTCAGGAATCGGAACATTCTCAATACTAATTGCAAAGAGAGCTAAAAACTGCAGAGTGTTTTCGATTGATATTAATCCCTACGCCATTGAATATTTAAAGACGAACATTCTACTTAACAAAGTACAAGGTAAGGTAATCGCCATTCTAGGTGACGCAGCTGAGATCGAGGAAACCGCTCCCGCTAACCGAATAATAATGCCTCTCCCACTCAGGGCTTACGACTACTTGGAGTTTGCCGCAAAAAAAATTACTCCGGGAGGAACAATCCACTATTACGATACTGTGCCAGGAAAAGGAACAAAAACTCAGCAACTAGACGAACTGTGTGAAAAAGTTACCACCAGACTTGAAGAGTTAAAATTAGAAATTAAAATTCCCTATAAGAGAAGAATAAGGAGCCTAAACCCGGGATTTTATTTGAGCGTTTTAGACATCCTGGTGGTTAAAAGAGCTTAAAAATATAATATAAATTGCTTGTAATTAAGAATGCTTAAAAATATAATTATTTGCGGATAAAAATACTAAAATCCTTAAAAGTTGACCGGTGATTTTAATATCATGTACAAAAGAATTCAGCATACTTTGAGAGTGCAAACCTTGGAAAAAGCTACAGACAACAACGAAGAAAAAAAAGAAAAACGTTACAACCCATTAATTCAGAACGATTGTGTTGAAGCACTTTTTGCAAGTTACACATCTAAGGCGGGAGAATGCCAGTTCTTTTCGGATTCAGCTGAATCCAAATGTCTCCTTGATCCCTACTCGCGAAGATCGTGGAACTGCGAAGGCAGAAGCTTCATTAACGGATATAGATGCGAATACATTAGTGAAGCCTTCAATTCAACGAGTTCCGCTAAAGAAGTTAACTCTCTGATATCCCTAATCGGCCAAAACGGAGAAGACATTATCGGTAATCTGGGCTGGAGCATTATGTCACAAGAGGAGGTTGCAGCCGTAAGCGGCGTCAAGAAAGAAGAAACCGCCTTTATGGTAAGTGTTTTAAAACTCCTAAAACTAGTTTCTGAGAAAAATCAAAAATTGCAGTTAACAGAACTAGGAAGGAAAGTGCACGATTACTTATTGGTGCAAAAATATTTCTTATAAATTATAATTTTT
>DXJA01000182.1 GCA_019056875.1 Candidatus Jordarchaeum madagascarense | reverse complement strand
TGTAGGAGTTACGCAGTTGACTTAAATCCTTCTTCAGCTTATAAATATTCAGCAGATCGAATATAGGAAGAGGTTATGTTATGAACCCCCCGAGGTGTGATGATCTGGACTACATCCAGTTTCTAATCGCCGCCCAGAAGGTCTTCACCTGCACCGAAGCCGCTCAATGCCAGCCTGAAGGTGAACAACCAACACCAGCCCACGACGCCTTCACCCGACTTCTGAGCAGAAAGCCTCCAGACACGGAGGCCCTGTGGGAAGAGGTTAAAAGCCTAATTCAGCGGGACAAGGGCGTGCTGGTACTGGACGACACCACCCTGGATAAGCCTTACGCCTCCGAGAAGAAGATGGAGCTGGTGACCTACCACTGGAGCGGAAAACACCAACGGGTGGTTAAGGGGATAAACCTCATAACGCTCCTCTGGACCGATGGGAAAGCCCTCATCCCCTGCGACTTCCGGGTCTACGACAAGCCCCTCGGGGGAGGAACCAAGAACGAGCACTTCCGGGAGATGCTCAAAAAGGCTCAGGAACGCGGTTTTAAGCCCCTCTACGTGCTCTTCGACAGCTGGTACGCCAGCCTGAAGAACCTGAAGACCGCGAGAAGCTACGGCTGGCTCTGGCTAACCAGGCTCAAGAGCAACCGCCTAGTTAACCCCGACCGGAAGGGAAACGTTAACATAAGCGCACTCGAGGAGGTCCCCACCGAGGGGAGAGTTGTGCACCTGAAGGACTACGGCTTCGTCAGGGTTTTCCGAACGCCCTCCCGAAACGGAGGCGTGGAATACTGGGCGACCAGCGACCTGAACCTGACGGAGGACAAGCGGGAGGAGTGGGAGAAGCAGGGCTGGGGTATTGAGACCTACCACCGGGGCATCAAGCAGTGCTGCGGGATCGAGAAGTCACACGTTAGGAGCGCAACAGCTCAGAAAAGGCACATCCTGCTGGCGATCCGATCCTTCATCCGGTTGGAAGTACACCGGCTGCGGACCGGTGTAAGCTGGTACAAGGCTAAGGCGAGCATCATTCAAGAGGCAATCCGGACTTATCTGGCTCACCCCACATACGTTCTATAGCCCAACTGCGTAAGTCCTAAATATATTAACGGGAATGATTATTCCATTTTTCTAAGGTCTATTATTTTCTCTTTTGTTTCAGTTATTGAACCCTTTTCTACCAGCTCCACAATATCTTTAATTCTGATAGCTGCTTCGAATTCTTTTTTCAATTCTATTTCTACTTTCTCTTCTTTTTTACTTAATCAAGAATAGACATTAGGCGTAATTATTTCCCGTTCAGGAATGGTGCGAAAAACTCTAAAATTCTTCAGAGAGCTCACCGAAAAATGGAAGAACTGTGATAAAAAAACGCTTGAAAACGGCAAAAATTTCCGGAAGCACTAATTACGCCTAAGGTCTAATGAGTATTAATCACACCAGTATCCTTCAAGAAAAAAGATAGCCACCTACTTTCACAATAACTTTTTATTCTTTTAGACGGTGAAGTTATATTATGAAGTTTAGAGTTGTTATTGAAATCGATGAAGACGGAGTTTACGTTGCTCAGGTTCCCTCCCTCCCTGGCTGCATTTCCCAAGGAAAAACCAGAGCAGAAGCCTTGGAAAATATAAAGGATGCAATAAAGGGTTACATTGAAAGCTTAAGGAAACATGGAGAACCAGTACCTCCAAGCATTGAGGAAGAACTAGTTGATGTAAATGTCTAAGCTTCCAGTTGTTTCAGGACAAAAAGTTGTAAAAGCGTTCAGCAAAATAGGATACGAATTCGACCATCAAACGGGAAGCCACATAATTCTTAGGCACAAGAATCCTCCGCATAGGAGATTAACTATTCCAAAACATAAGGAGGTAGCGAAGGGAACCCTAAGAGCGCTAATAAAGGAAGCAGGGCTAACTGTTGATGAGTTCATAAAACTACTCTGAACCCGAAGTCTTAAGCATAAACGAGTATTTTAGTCTGAGATATTTGACTGCTTCTTCTTATCTTTTGTTTTCATTATAATTGACTCTTTTTTAAAAGGAGATAATAAAACTAAAACTTTAGAGTGTTATCAGCTAAGCAACAACTAAAAATGAATCTTTGAAGGTGCTTAATGATGATGTTAAATGTTTTTTATTCCATTTTTCTTAGGTCTACTATTTTCTCCTTTGATTCTGTTATAGAACCTTTTTGCAATAATACCACGACAGCCTTGACTCTGATAGCTTCTTTAAATTCCTTTTCCAATTCTTTTTTAGCTTTCTCCAAGTTTTTTGATAAGCTTTTTCCTGTGCCTTCAAATTCTATTCTGATTGTTAGAACATCAGATAGATGGGGTCTATCAACGAGCACTTCATAGTTTCCTAGGTCAGGGTGTTTCTCAACCACGCTTTTAATATTTACAGGATGCACGAACATACCCTTGACCTTTACCAACTGGTCCACTCTTCCCAGTATCCTCCTCAACTTAGGCGAAGTTCTTCCACAAGAACACTTCTCCTCACTGAGAATAGTGGCATCACCGGTTCTGAATCGTATAATTGGACTTGCTAATTTATGGGGCATGGTGCAAGTAATTTCTCCCTCCTCTCCCGGTGCTACCTGTTCCAGTGTGTTAGGATCAATTATCTCCATTATCATAGATTCTTCGATATGCATTCCTCTCTCCTCGGGACATTCTCTGGCCACCGTTCCCAAGTCTGCGGTTCCGAAAAGCTGGCGTGCAAGAATTCCAAAAGTATCCCCAAGAGATTTTCTTAAACTATCAGGTAGAGGTTCGGCAGAAAAAATACCTAGTTCCAATTTAAGGTTGCCTCTAGGGTCTATTCCTCCGTTCTTGGCCTCTTCTCCAATCATTGCCAGAAAAGAGGGGGTTCCTGTGAAAACTGTTACTCCGAGGTCTCTCATTATTATTGCTTGGTAGACGGTTTGTCCCACACCGGTGGGAACCACGGTGCAACCTAAGCGTCTGAAACCTAGGTGTATGTTTAGTCCGGCAGGAACCATATGGTACATAAAAGTGTTCACTACTATGTCTCCGGGTCTGGCTCCGCAGGAATAAAACGCTTTACACCTTGCATTAAGCATCGCCTCCGCTTCCTCTGCCACTACGCCTTCGAAAATCGGTCCAGGTGAGATAAAGATGTCGGAGAGTTTGTTGATTGGAACGGTTAGATTGTTTCCAAAGGGAGGATTTTTCCTCTGAGCCTCCTGTAGTTCCGGTTTCCGCAGGAATGGAATTTTTTTAATGTCTTCAAATGTTTTTATGTCTTCAGCGGTTAAGCCCGCTTTCCTGTATCTTTCATGGTAAAACTGAGAGTTGTGATATGCGTGTTTAAAAATCATAACCAAATTCTTCTCGTCCCGTTTCCTCTTCTCCTCTTTTGTCAAGGTTTCCTCATGCGGGTTCCACATTCCGCGGTTTCGATCAATGGACAAATGAATCTCTCCTTTTTTAAAAACAGGTGATTAACAATAGAAAAATAAATTGGAATATAAAAAAAGAGTGGTAAAAAATGGGATTTAGGTTTTATGCGCGTTCGATTATTGTTGCTCCTCCTTGTCCGCCGCCTCCACAGATTGCGGCGCAGCCGTATTTTGCCTCTTTGATTCTTAGTATTCTCGCTAATGTTCCGGTGACTCTTCCTCCTGATGCCCCTAAGGGGTGACCGAGTGCCAGTGCGTCTCCTTTGATGTTAACCCGGTCTGGATCTATTCCCAATTTTTTAATGGTTAAGAGGGCTACTACGGAGTATGATTCGTTTATCTCCCAGTAGTCTATGTCCTTAGCCTTGAGTCCAGCGTGTTTTAATGCCTTACGAGAAGCGTATAATGGGCCTTCACCCATAGTGCTGGGATCGACGCCCACCCAGCCCATCGAAACTATCTTTGCCATAGGTTCCAGACCGTGTTCATTCATTTTTTTCTTCGACATTAGGAGCATTGCTGCTGCCCCGGAATTGAGGGGGGAGCTGTTTGCTGCGTTAATTGCTCCGTCGGGTTTACAGGAGGGGGGGAGTTTCTCGATTTTTTCCAGTGTGCAGTCTGGTCTTATGGACTGATCGGATTTTAATACCTTCTTGGTTCCGTCAGGTAGCTCCACTTCAACTGGTATTATTTCTCCTTCTTTCCAATTGTTAGAATAGCCTGCACCGTTGGTGAAGTATCCTTCTCCTAGGGCTTTTGTTGCGAGCCGGTGGCTTCTTAGCCCCCACTCATCAAAGTCCTTCCTGGTCCAGCCTAGTTCTTCTCTGTACTTGTCGTAGAGCTTCTCCGCTGTTAAGCACACATCCATTACAGTTGTCAAATCGTATTTTTCCACTGTTTCCGGTTTAAACAATGAAGGGCTAATTTCCAAGTGGGGGTTTAACTCCATTTGTATGGGCAGATAGGTTAAGTGTTCCATTCCACAGGCAAAGGCGATATCAGAGTAGCCCAGCATTATCTCCATTGTGCCTTGGTGTATTGCTGACATTGATGAAATGCACGCCCGGTCAATGGCTTGAGCTGGAACATTTACGGGAAGCCCCGCAAGAAAGTTAATCACTCTTCCCCCATAAGTCCAGTTTTCCCTCATCTGCATAGTACAGCCAGTAAGCACATCCCCTATTTCCTCAGGGTTTACTCCAGTTCTCTCAATTATTCTCCTGATAAGCATGGCTGTAATATCAGGCGTGTAAACCTTGTTAAACAGATCTAGTTCTGGATTCTCGGGTCTGGCCCTTGCAAAAGGAGATCGAAGATAATCCACAATGTAAACTTCTTCCACCAAGCTGTTTCCTCCGATAAGTATGTATGAGACTCCTTTAATTTAGAACTAGCAGAATACACTGAATAATGAAAAAATTATTGCAAACCAAAGTCCTTTCAGAAACTAAAACGGATTTCCAGTTACAATCGTGTTAGCTTCTGTTTTTTCAGTTATTAAGATTTCTAAACGAAAATAGAATTGTAGATTGAGCCTGAGTTCGATTATTAAGAAAAGGGTAGAGGAAAGGTTTTCCAATTTTTCTGGAAAATATTTTAGACAAAACTGCATCCGGAAATTATTTCAAAAAAGTACCCAATTACGTGAAGATAGAACTTATCTTTT
>DXJA01000181.1 GCA_019056875.1 Candidatus Jordarchaeum madagascarense | reverse complement strand
TTTTTTACAAACTGCCCAATAACATGAAGCTAATAACGAATCCGTAAATCGCAATAGCCTCAATCAGCACAATATAGATAATAGACCTGCCGAATACTTCAGGTTTCTCGCTAATAGCTCCAATAGCGGCCGCAGAAGCGGTACCCATACCTAAACCCGCCCCTAGACCAGCCAGACCTACAGCGAGACCCGCATCTATACCCACAGTGTATTTTGAAAATGGGTCAAACAGTGTTCCAGTATATGTTCCTTGTGCCAGTACAAAGGTGTTGTACATTGCTACTATCAATACTAGTGCGATTGCGATCTGGAGGATTAGGAATTTCATCTTAACTGAAAGCATTTTTCCACCTCTGCTAGAAGATTGTTAGTAGGTCACGAATCTTGCTTGGTTCAACCGCCTCTACTTTCCCAACAATTATTATTTTAATGTTTCGGATTTCTTGGGCCTTAAGCTCCAGAAAAGCTATGGGAACACCAATATGGAAGGGAAACCCTATTAACTGGGAGTAAACAAGCTGGGTGTAATCCTCGTTGATTGCGTGTTCAATGTCGAAAATGGAGCCGGTTTCCTCGTAAACATCTTTTGCTCTGTAGCCTAAATCTCGGAATTCTGAAACCGTAAGTATATTCAGTACACCTTCAATGTTAGGCGCACCTATGCATTCCCTAATTGTTTGCTCAGACTTGAAAAACACTGGTAGAATTAGTTGCCCAATTATTTCCGCTGGCAGTTTCAAGGCTTTACCCCTAAGAATTGTCATAATATTTATGATGTCGATTTTTGTTCCGATTATTAACTTGGCGTATCTTTTATCTCCTCGGGAGAGTTTGTTAATAGCTTCCCAGAGTTCACCGTAAATCTCGCCATCCAGTGCGTTATCGAACACCAGTGGCACTTTGAGAGACTCGTACTGAGGAAACGCCGCGCTCAAGGCCTCCCTGGCTTTCCGTTTCCTCACCTGATCAATAACCTGATAGATAGTCTGCGAATCTAGCAGAATTCCATACTCTTCTGATTCCTTAGGAGATAATGAGATAATGTACTGCGTTACACTTTGTTTTGGTGTTTTATTAATTACCGCGCTTATGATGATTTTTAAATTGTCATAGTAGAACTTTTCTTTGTAGAGTCTCAGGTAATCCTTGGCTTTTCCCGAGGAACTGTTTACCACCAGATCAAAAGTAGACACAAGCTCCTCACTTAGAAATTTGTCCAATTGCACCAAGTCAAAAGGAGGTCTTAAATCGATTTGAGCGATTTTTTCAGCATAAGGAGTAGCACCCAGAAGTCGAACCACCTCATCAATATTAGCTGCCTGCGCCAGCTTCTCATAATCTCCTACCGACAACATATGAGATTTAAGCGCCCTTACCTTCGCGTTGATTTGGGCGTAATCTCTTGCCCTAAGCACATCCATAGATTTACACCACTAACAATACCCTTTGAACCTGTCTCAACAATGATTATCACATATATAAAAGCTATTCCTCAAACTTCGAGTCATCCTGAGGAGAGGAATCATCTTCATCCTCAAACTTAACCTGAAACTTCAAAAGCTTAAGCACCCTCTTCCACTTCTCATCCTCAGAAAGCCCAGAATCCTCATCCCCAGCCTCCTTAGGCAAACCCTTTGACTCAACCGAGGGAGACCTAGGACGGGAGGGTTTCTTCCCATCAATCTTTTTAGAAATCTCATGAGATTCCCAAATCTTAATGATTTTGAAGATGTTATACACCCCTACCAAGAAACCCAAAACAGCCCCCAGAATCACGAAAAACGTGGAATACGAAGCCCCAAACTGATCCCCCAAATAATAGCCAATATAAACACCAGCAATCACCATAATCGGAAGCTCGGAACCAATCACCATCCACTTACCAATATTTCCAACACTATACCTTCCAGCATCCTTCTTGCCCTTTCCAAGACTCATATATCCAACCTCAAAGTGGATTATAATACATAAAGAATTAAAACTTTTCCAAATCACGTCTCAAAAATTATTTTTAAAAAAAAAGTATTGATTCCAAAGTTTAAGAGTAGATGCTCTTTTATTTTGAGAACTTTTTGCTAGGATACCACCGAATAAGGCTGCACTGGCAATATTCTTCGGGTCACTTGGAAATTTTGGGAGATTTATGTTTCTCTCAAAGAATCTGATAATTTCCGTTATTATAACATCGTTTCTAGTTGGATGCAGGCAGAAGATTAAACCTACGTATCCATTGTTTAACGCACTTCCCCATAGATCAACAGTAGACCTTCGTCGCATTAATGCGACATGTACCTCATTATGAATGTCAGCTGGGATCATAGGAACCACGCCTTATCCATTAGAGATGGATTGTTTGAAATTAAATTCCACTCTTCTATCGATTCAATACCACCAATTATTTTAGCCATTAAATAGCCATAATAAGTGGTAACCGGTATTGTACGTGCATTGAAGCCTCTCCAATTCACGAAAGCGAGATTAAATACCTGATCGATTAATCGATGATATTCTCTTTGTTCAACTGTTGAACGTTTGTCTACGCTCACATCTAGAACTGAAGGAGTTCCAATAGAGGGACGCAATCCACGTACATCTCGCCCTCCGAGCAACAACAATGCCCCATGATTTGAGAGATTCACTTTCAAACCCACGATTGGGACCCTCGTTGGATCTGAAGTGTCAAACAAGTGGAAGCCAGATGTAGAATTGACGTGAATAAGCGCATATTTTATCTCAAAATCGAGTCTTGAGACTGCCCTATTTACCGATTCAATTTCTCGACGACCAGGACGTTTAGTAAAGTGAAAAGCTATTTGCTCGGGTTCACCTTCGGTTTTGGCGTACTCATAAACAGCCTCGTATACTAGGTCTTCAACACCTTTCTCATACTCAGGCCATGTGGTCACTGGAGACTTGGAATAAGAAAGAACAAAATCACCATTCTGTTTGAACACAACAGTAAACCCAACGATTACCTTGCTACTAGGGTCTAGTGCCCTGCTCATACCAAGAATTATTTGAGATGTGTCTGGTGCTTCTATAACCCAAGGAGTTCCTCCCATCTTTGCATAAACGGAAAGTGCTATGTTGCTTAGTATCCATTGAAGCTGATTGGAATCAGCATATAGACGAACCGAACTCAAGAACTGACTCGGTATACCTTTTTCCAATAATTTCGTTTTGATTCGTTGATATAATATTCTCTCACGTCTAAAACCCTCTGTTACAACGAAAATTAAATCGTAATTTCTTCTTAGAGCTTGGTTTGCTACATCTTCATAACCTTTGGTGTTCAAATCGCTAATTGGGTACCTTTCAAAGCATTGTGGACTTTGACGAAACCAACGAAGGTATCCCGGAAACCTTTGTACCCCATTGCAAAACTGATGAATGAAGTTGCCAATAACAGAGTCATGTTCCTGAGGATACAAAATTGCAAATCTAATGGATTTCCTTTGCATTACACTCTTATCGTAGGGTCCATAAGCAGAAATGCCGCTCATCGGCCATAAATGTGTCGAGGTAGAAACCGTACTATCAAATTTTAACAGCGGCCTTTCAAGATATTCCCCATAAACAGTCCGATTACTAAACATGTCTAGTACACCCCAACCGCAACTCTGACTGGTTCTTTAGATAGGTGCATTGTTGAACCGTCGTAGATAGGTACATTATCGAATTTGCTAACAAATTCTAGAATCCTATCTAATCTAAAGCGTGAAGCATCGGCTCTCCTTCTACCATCAGGAGTTAGATCTCCTGTTCGAACTCGGATCTCTCTTATCGTTTGCCGAGCGATTTCTTCCCCATATTTATTCCTGACAAACTGCAAAGTTTTTTCATAAGAAGCTGATTCGTTGTTAAGCTCTAGCCGGTATCTCATATCAATGAGGACAGAGAAGAAAAGCTTCCCTTCCACCTTATCCATCAAATAAACTGGCCTGAATTCAAAACCTTTGAAAAGACTAACCTCTTTCACAGAAGTTGGCATTAGATTTTTACGATCAATTACTCTATTTGAGAATCCGTATTCCAAAGAATAATTCAGAGTATTAGCGGCATGTTTTGAAATTGCGTCGCGGATAATTGTCGAAGTCAATTTGGGAACTTGGTCGGTTGTGATTACTATTTCCACAAAACCCAAGTCGAGAAGCTCTGAGGTAGCTTCTCCGAATGCATAAACCCAATCTTCCACCGCGTAGAAGAAGATGTTTGGAAATCTTGATCTAAGTGGCCCAAAATCGGGGTAGTGGCTTCTTTCTGAGCGGACAACCCGAAATACGTCTTTGTCAAATGACACGACAAAAAGGTTAACATAATTACCTGCTTCCATAACCAGCCCCCAGTTTGAGTTTAAATATTATTCCTCCTGTTCTTTCCAAACATTCGTTAAATTTAATCAAGGTTTCTTTTATTTTGAGATTGTGGGCGTTTCAGGATATTTGAAAAAAGCGCCCCATATTTCTGTAATGTTTTTGCGTTCACCATTTTTAACGCTCATCACTCTTTCATCCTTCTCATTGTTAAAAATATACTTATGTTCATAAATAAGATTTTTTAGAGCTAATATTTA
>DXJA01000180.1 GCA_019056875.1 Candidatus Jordarchaeum madagascarense | reverse complement strand
GAAGGATGAAAAAACTTAAAATCTTCTTTGTAGTGTTCTTCGCGGCAATCATGCTGGGAATAGGAACCGGTGTAGTAACAGCACAAGCATACAAGGTACCAGAACCAAACTACCTCGCCATCGGAATATCCCTGCTTACTCAGAACCAAAACTCCGAGATAGTTAATCTTATGGACTCAAAGACAATAGCAAGAATAGAGAACGGGTCACTCACCCTCCAAGAAATCCCAGAAGTTAAGGAAAAACTCCAGAGCAGTCTCAATAAAGGATTCGAAAAGTGGATAATACATCAGCCCGGTGGTCTTTCTAGAATGTGCACAGCGGATAACGAAACTATCAAGTCTATATTTTTCAGTTTTCTAAGTGAAAACCCAGAATACCGAGAACTGTTCAAACTATACGACCAAGCGCTTACCCGAGAGAATGACTATCTAATGCAGGAGAGATACCCCGAGGTAGAGCAGAATTTTGCTCTAATGTCCTTTATTTTGGAAAATGGTAAGGTAATAAAAGAATGGAATACCACCAGAACAGAGAACGAAGCAACCTATACTATCGTAAACAGAGAATATTCACTTGAAGTAAACGGTACCACATACAATGCCGTCAAACTGCAAGTGTATGACAGTGATGGCAGATTGTTGTTAGATCCCGATGTGTGCGTATATATGTTTCCATTGGTGTACTGGTTGCAAATATGGTGGTGGGGCTGCTGGATTTATTATGGAAATGACTACTACGTGTACACTCACTTCCCAGTCGAAGATGTAACTTGGTATCTTCTTGATGTTTGGTGCTGGATGCAAGATTCTATTGATAAAATCATGTTACCCTTTGAAATTGCAAGTTTAGCGTGTTCAGCCCTCGGCGGACAATTAGGAGCTTATGCTAGTGTTTGTCTGATGGTTATTCAAGGTATACTCGAATTAGAGTTGCATGAGGAAAGAGCGGGAATTATTTTGGAGTGTATCGGTATGATACAGTATAACGGGGATTGGGGATTTAGAACCCTTCAGAAGTTGCATCATCCAGCATTTTCAATCATTCCATGGTGGGATCTCTTTCCAACTCTTTCATACTACCTCATAAACAAGGACGGCGTCACAGGACAGGTTTGGCCATATGGACCTGCTTGTGTTATCCAAGGATGGCAAGCATCAGATATGGCTTGGTTCTACAGCGCCTTCATCGGGACTTACGGTAATGGTAAATGGGTGTACGTGGGTGCATATGTCCCATTCATTTCTGTGAGCATGATTCCACAGGAAATACTTGATGCAATAGATGGCCTTAACTACTTATTTGCAATAGATAGCATAATAACGCTTATAAGGGCTCTTCTATAACTTCATCTATACTAAAATACTCAACTTACTGCATTTGATCTTTGTCAAAACTTTTCTAAAAAACTAGGCTAGTCAAAATTAAGGACCTTCATAAAATATTTTTTCCCTTTTTCTTATTATTATGATGAGGTGTTGAAAACGTTTAATTGGGATGATATGGAACTGGGTATAGCGTCGAAAAGGTTGACCATAATTTCTGTTTTGTTTGCTGTTGTTGCAGTTGTTTCCTTTGTAGTTTATGTCCTTGCGGTTAATTCAAATATTATACCTTTGAGTTCTTGGGTGATTTTGGAGTTTTCAAGTTTCTGGGTGAAGATAAACAGCATCACAGCTTTTAGAATTAATACCGTGGCCGGGATAAGTTTGATGGTGATCGTCTTTGCTTCTTGGTTTGCGATTTTAACCCTCGGGCCGTTCTCTGCCATCATCCGCAAGCTGAACAAGACTGGCGGTTACGAGACGCTGGGAGATGCTAAAAAAAGGATCAAATCTATAATTGTAAGCGGTTCAAAAATAGAGAAAGCAGTAATCTACTCAAGCATCATAATATTCCTAGCAGCCTACATATACTTGATGACATTCTTCCTCAGTACCATAGGTCTAGTGCCTCCCGTTCCCAATATTATAATCTATGTTATACTATTACTATTAGCCTCTCAGTTTTTTATTAGGCGTGTAATCAAATAGCTCGCTGGAGACCATGAAGAAGAGGAATAGATTGAACATATGGAATGGAAAAGATACGAAAAAAGTTAGGGGTTCACAACAGTAGAAAGGTTTAATGATAAATAATACCATACTTGGACTTTGATCGTGAACCCAAACATCCACAGAGATGTCCAGTACAAGGCTACAACCATCCCACGAAAACCAAGTCGGCAATCAGCATACGAGAACCAGAATCCGCTAAAAGGAACCACTGCTTGGCAAAGCAAAGGTTTCCTTCCAAAAGCGGACCACGACTTAAACGCTGCTTAATCATGCTCTCGCCGCCGCCAGTTTGGGCGGAGACACTTGAACGCCTACATAAGAGCGGAGAGGCTCGTGCCTTAAAAAGGGCAGGTACTGGCAAGAAGGGTAAACAACAATAGAAAGATTTAACACCAAACAATACCATATAGAGAGCAACACCCAGCACAAGGCCACAAAGATGCTGGTGAAAACCAAGCCAGCCAATCAGCCTAAAAAAGAGCCTGAACGTGACTGGGCTGCTAAAGAAGCTCAAACCGCAACTTAAAAACCTGCGTTGAGCCATCTATCTATCTTCCATCGCCGCCAGTTGGGCGGAGACGCAAAACGCCTGCCAGAGCGGAGAGGTTCATGCCTTAAGGGCAGGTGCTCCCCTATGAAGCAGGAACCGAACACCATCAGAGAGTATCCTATAGATGGGTAAGTTTCGGACAACGGTGCCCCCGGACCCATACAAATGTTAGTTACCAAGAGAGCTCCTGCAGTTTCTATCTTCTGCGTCCAGCCTGCTCGGTCAGCCACCACTTTTACCTGGTATGATGTTCCCACCCAAAGCTTCACATCCTTATGCACCTTTTTACCATCTAGAAATTCGGCTATTTCCCTAATCTCTTTGTAGGTTAAGTGCGGGCATCCGAAGTTCACCATGTCCAACTTGTCCTCGCCAGTTGTGGCTATCTCATCGTAAGTTGCCTTAACATCTTCCATGTCAACTTGCACCTTTTCCGGTTTCGCTCCGCCGAAGGCAACCTTCAAAGTAGGAGCCTCTGGAGTGATTCCAGGGATGTGAAACATCGGTACTGCTCCACTGACATGGAGCGGGGAAGCTAAAAACCTCAGATCTTCTAGGTTCATTTTCGTGGGGAGCCCATCGAATACCGGAATCTCATTGCCCACTACCTTACCCACATGGAATGCTAAGGCTCCATAGTCCGCATCCGTGAACTCACTAAAGTCTATTTTACTACAATCAACTAGAACCTGTCCCTTCCTATACTCATCCAAATGCATACGGATCTCCGGTAGTAGTTCAGTAATATTTTTAGCTTTTGGATGCTTGTTTTAATTCAGTGATGGTTATGGGTAAGAGAATTGTTGTTACACGTGATGTTAGTTTTGAGGAGTTGGAGAAACGCTACAAAGCGGAGAAAAATCCGCGGGTCAAGCTCAGGATCCTCATAGTGTGGCGGGTAAAGGAGGGAATCTCAACTACAAGGCTGGAAAAGGAACTCCACATCCACCACTCAACGGTAGGTACCTGGGTGAAACGCTTCAACGAGAAGGGCTTCGACGGTCTCAAGGATCAGCCTAAGAGGGGAAGACCGCCGAAGATCAGCCGCGAGGAGTTTCAAGAGGTGCTGGAGAAAAACCCTAGGGACGAGGGGTACCCGCTGGAGGCGTGGTCCGTCAGGATTCTGCAAGTCCACCTCGCAAAGAGGGGGGTTAACTACAACCGGAGATACGTCTACGAGAAGATTAAGAAGCACGACTTCCGCCTAATCAAGCCCAGGCCCCAGCACTACAAGGCCGACCCCGAAGCCGCTAAAGAATTTAAAAAAAATAAGGGAATTCCAAGCTGACAACAGCACCACCCCTCTCGTCTTCGAGGACGAGGCGAGACGCACCCCCACCACGAAAATAAGAAGGTCATAGCAAAAAGGGGCAGCAAACCCACCATCAGAATAAATCTAAAACACAAGGGCGTCTTCGCCTTCTGCGCCCTAAAAAGCAGTGGGATGGGTTCCGAGGCGTTTGTTACGCTGAGCCAGAAAGCAAACAGTGAGGCCACAAAGGTTTTCCTAGCAGACCTGGCGAAATGGATGGGCTGCGGGTTCAGGCTCGTATGGGATGGAAACGGCAACCATATAGCCAAGGTGGTGGGGAAGGAAGCGGAGAAACTCGGAATCGAACTCGTGAAGATACCTCCCCACCAGCCCCAACTTAACCCCGTGGAGGAAATCTGGCGGCAGCTCAACCACCACCTCGCCAACCGCCTCTTCTTCACAGTCGAAGAAGTCGCCCAAGCAGTAAAGGAGTTCTTCGAAGAAAAAGGCTACAAGTTCAACATATCAATAGCTAAATACTTCACTGAATGACTACGGCGCTCTCCCCGTTATGCCAACACAGTAGTTTGTCACTGCTCCCTCCATATTTCCCCGCGCACCCAGAACAGAGTTCGCAAAAACCACTCCCAAAGATCCTGTCCAAGAAAAAACATCTCCGGACATAAGGAAGTCCCCAGCAAATACTGAATGCATGTACCCATGGGGACAACCCCCATTTTTAAAGAGTAGCCGAAGATTTGCTCAGCAATCTGCTTGATTTCTGGCGTGTTACCGTATATAGTACCCACCTCCTCAAAGTGTTCGTAATCAATACCCAGGGATGTCTCGTAGTGAAACACCTGAACTTCGCTCCTCCCTGAATGAGTCTCTCATACCATTCAACTTCCTCAAGGAAAAGACCTGCTGCTACGTGTGCACTCTTCGCTGGAATCATCCTCTCTGCGCCATAAGCGTCAGCAAGTTTCACTAGTATACCCATGGCTTCCTGAGTCCCAGCACCGTATTCTCCATCAAGCATTTCCTCCTCTTCTTTTGTAAGAAATACCATATTCTTTCCTCCACAGTTATTTAATTTTAAAAACAACCATATTAAATTTCTCCAAAGCTTTCACTTTCACCTAGTGTACTACAATCACTAAGTAATTTCCTCCCAGTACTTTTTAGGCGAAACGTGAAATGTCGACAACCCCTCCTTCAATATAATTCACTCCTCTCAAATATGTGTAAATAAATAAATAGTTTAATAGCAAAAAGTTAATATATCTGTTCGGATAAAAAAATAGAACGTGCGCAGAGAGGTTCAAATGGGCTAAAAGGGATAAGATATATGATTTAAAGTTCTCTCTCTATAAAACGGGAAATAGGTTCTCACCCTCCCGCAGAGACGAAATTCGGAAAGTCTAGTACAAAATAGCATTGCCCTCAGCGCACGATAAAAGAGTATAG
>DXJA01000179.1 GCA_019056875.1 Candidatus Jordarchaeum madagascarense | reverse complement strand
CTCGGGGTTCGTAATCAAGTCCGCTCTGCCAAAACTCGTAAAACTACTAGACGATGAAGATAAAAGTGTACGGTTGAACGCTACGTGTGCCCTCGTCGATTACTCTTCTTGGGGGCTTATAGCTAAGTCCGCTCTGCCAAAACTCGTAAAACTACTAGACGATGAAGACGAAAGTGTACGAGATGTCGCTGCGTGTGCTCTCGGCGATTATGCTTCTGCGGGACTTACAGATAAGTCTGTTCCACCAAAACTCGTAAAATTAGGCGAGAAAAATAAAGATATGCGTGTGAACATTAGGTACGCTCTTGGTGAGTACGCTAAGAGAAGGCTTAAAAATCAGGCATCTGCCAAAACTCGTAAAACTACTAGACTCCAAAAAGAGAAAGATGTGTGAAAGCGGTACGTGTGCCATCTGTTTTTAAATTAATGGAAAGAGCTTTTTGGATCTTTCTCCGACAACGGTAATCATCAAAAAAGCCGAGCCTCTAAGATGGTGTGCTCTTCCAGATTATTCCCTCAAAGATGGATTAAGTCTCTTGCATCTCCCAGAGAGATGCCGCTGCGGTAACCGGTCACGTAGTTGTAATAGTTATCAATGTGAGCATACCATTTCGCATCAAACTTTCCCAACAAGACTCCCCAAAGAACCGCTCCGCAGAAAATTTCCGATATAAATACTCGAAGCTGCAAGCCGCTCTACCCATAAGAATCGATTCAACATGTCTCAAGCTACCCAAACCAGCTCAACCAGGGTAAATTTCAATAATTCGAATTTAACAATATACTTGGGTATGGAGAATATGTATGTGTATACGTATCAGTGATTAAAAGAGGTGAAAGTTCGGTGTCTGAAAAGATTAGGGTGGCCACAGAGTTTGATGAAATCTGCTCGGCCTTTGAAGACAACTCATTTGAAAATAGATATTACCTTGACCTTAAGACTGGCGAAATTATCTTCATTTCAGATTTGACCATGGACAATGAAGAAATTGAGGAAAAGTTGGACGCGGAATTTGGAAAACGCTATATTGCAATCCCAAAAATAGACCCCAGCGAAGGCTACGAGGATATGGAGGACTTTATAGAAACGGTTCAGGACGAGAACCTCAAAGAGAAACTCTACATAGCGATAGACGGCAAAGGCGGCCTTCAGACGGTTTAAAAACGTGTTACTGAACTATCTTGAGGAGAGGAAGAGATGGTTCAAGTTTAAAGAAGCGAGAGTAAAAGAAAGAGTAAAAGAATGGTTGGAGGATAAGGGACTAGAAATAATAAATACGAAACTAACCTGATTCAAGAGAAACACCCTTAATACTCAGCATCTGAAAAACTGGGAAAAATACTTAAATAGTTTCTGTCTGAAACCAACCACACAATACAACTCTAATCTCACCTCTCTAGAAAAAAGGGTTAATTAAAAGGGGGTTTAAATGAGTAAGGAAACGGGTGAAGTTTACATGGGTAAGAGAGCCCGCAGCTCCTATTACCTCAAGGTGCAACTGATTTGGAGCTGGGTTTACCGGATTAAAAAGAAGCACATATACCGTGTAATCAAAACTCCGGGATACTATACGATGCACGAACTGGCAGTAACCATACTGAAAAGCTTTAATCTAGATCCGGACCACCACTTCGGATTCTACGATACCATTGATTGGCCTGTGGCGAACATAGCCTTTGAGACGCCTGAATACGGTTTCTTCGTGGACATGATGTGGCGCACAATGTTCTCCAAGGGACGCAAAACAATTGTGCATGATGTAAATGATTTTACGGTATCCAGACCCTTCAGAAATATCGGAGACTACCTTTTGCTAATTTTCGACTACGGCGACCTCTGGATATTCCTAGTAGAACTAGTAAAAGTGCAGGATGAGAGGTTAAAGAGCCCAGAGGTAATCAAGTCTGTAGGCCGCTCCCCAGTTCAATATCCTGAACACAGCAAAACTCCAGCAGCAATCGATGAGGACTTTCCAGAGCTAGAAAATCATCCAGATCTGAAGAATGAGCTACTGAGCTATGATGATAGAACCGCGACAATCATAGAAGGAATGATGAAAAAGGGAAAGATGATAAACGGAAAGTCAGGAGTTTTCACTCTAGATGACAGCGACTAGTAAAAGAGCAAGTTTCAATTATTACCCTGACCACGAAACAGGAGAGACCACCAATATCTCGGATTAGATGGATTCTCCCGAATTGGAAGAGTTAGAGGAAATGGTGGAAGAGAGGTTTGTAGGTCAATGCATCGAAATCCCAAAAATACACTTTAGAAAGTAAGACGCTAAAAATTTCCAAAGCAACACATGGCAGAATAATAGTCAGTAGCCCAAGTGATGAAGTCGCATCGCACTCGTAAAATGTGAAAACTTGTTTGGAGAGGTTACCACCTTGTCTCTTATTAGAGAATATAGAAAGTGCAGACGGGTTAGTAAAGATTTAAACAAGAAAATGGTTCATACTCTTAGTAAGGATGTGATTATGGGCTCAGCGAGGTTACTCGGTATTGCTGGTCAGGGAGACAGCATACTGTTTGACTTCGAAGAAGAGGTGAATGTTTTAATGGATTTCGCTCTAAACGACTATATGATAAATGATAGGAATGCCGTTGAAAATTATCAGGAGAAGATTGGCGGACAGAACGAACTAGAGAAGGGTATATTAAACGCTTTACTTTCCTCGTATACTTCCCTCTTCGAAGTTATCTCCATTTCCGAGCGAGAACGCGTGCTGGTCCTGAAAGACCTCCTGAACAATGTAGACAACATAAAGCTAACAGACATAGCCCTAAGCAGATCCGCTGTTCCCGGCTTACTGCTTTTTATTAGACTTGTTCCCTTCGAACACGAATTTCACAGATCCTCAGGCATAGCATTCGTTTTTCCAGGCGACCTAAAGAGCCAACTTCTTAGAAGGTACAAAATACTGAGCAAAAGAATCAAATCCGAAAACGAATCCATAAAAAGATTCGCCTCCTTCCTCAAACTGAACAGAACCTTCGGCATAAAAGTAGTATATGAATGAAAACCCAATACGAAGAAATGAGAAAAAAAGGATTAAAGACATAGACATAGACTAAGACACAGGAAGCCAACCACATGCTATCCCAAAAACCGAGTACTGTTGGCGTAGCCTTATCTCGGAACTTCAGACACCCTTTAGAACGTTATGCTTCATTACTATAAATTTCAAAAGTGTGGAGGAACAACGTAATGTCTTCTCATAAAAGAGACTGGAAAGAAAAGGAGAAGCAAATCGAAAAATTTTCTTTGGATGAAAAATTGAGAACTCTGAATAGCAAAGACTTGTACGATATGGTACAAAACCTAATGGAGAAAAACCCCGAAGTACGCAGACTGGCATTAGAATGGATTAAGGGGAGAATCGCAGAAGAGAAGGAGACTTTCATAAACGACGAGCTGTTAATGGAATACTGGGAAAAAGCAAGAGACATAATGTCAGAATTCCACGAGTACGGCGGCGGACCCAGAGACGAAGAATATAAAGCTTATGAGTGGTTAGAAAAAATTTCAGAACTGATTGAAGAGGGGAACATTTCCACTAAAGCTAAGCTCGAGTTCTTGGACGAAGCTTTTGAAGAATACGATTTGGATTCACCCTTTGAAGACGAATTAACGGATATTTTCTTCGATCTCTGCCAGACAAAGAAGGAATGGAAATATCTGGTGGGAAAACTTGAAGACCGCTCATCAAGCTGGAGAAAAGAACTGGTAATGGAAATTCAAAGAAACTATCTTCAGGATGATGAAGCATATTTAAAAGAACGCATGGGGAAGCTTCACTACGGCAGTGATTACTGGGATCTAGTTGACTTTTACGTCGAGAAGGGTGATGCGCAAAAAGCTCTGGAAACCGCGGAACAAGGAATACTGAAAGGAGAAGGAAGCCTCAAAGACTTATTCCAATTCCTATTCAACCATTTCGCCCAAAAAAGAGACACAGCCAACCTAGAACGAATCACCCAAACCGCAATAACCCGAAAAACCGAAGAAAAATTCATGCTAGACAAACTATTCGAGTACTACAAGACACAAAACGACTACGAAAAAGCAAAAGAAACCCTTACAAAAGCCCTTGAATACGTACAATACGGGGACTACTACGAAGAATACCGGAGAATGAAAGAATTCCTAAAAGCTTCAGACTGGAAACAGATTGAACCCAAAATCCTCAAAGAAGCACAAGAGAAAAACATCTACAACTACTTGAAAATTTGCCTAGACAAAAACATGAAAGAAACCGTCTTACAAACAATATTGAATCCACCTAAGAATCGATGGTACGCAATAAATTTTGATGAATTCGCAGAAAAGTTAAAAGAAGATTTTCCAGAAAAAATTATAGAATACTACTGGCAAAAAGCTCGCAGCAACATCCCCGGAGGAAACAGGAAAACTTATCAGGTAGCAGCAAAATATCTAGCTAAAGCCAAACACGTCTACACTGAGCTTTTAAAAGACGAAACCCGATGGAAACAACTCTTTTCCGAATTGAAAACCGAATTCAAAAACCGCCCAGCATTCCTACAAGAAGTAGAAAAATTATAAAAATAAAAGAGCATCAAAGGCTCCACAAGTCACCAATCCCTAGTCTGTTCTGACTCGGTCTATTCAAATTTTCTTTCTAAATTTGTCCAATATCATTTTGCTGTATTGAACGTGTATTGTTTATGGGAAGATACGAATCCAAATTTTTCCGAAAAATTTGTTAATATAAGACATTTCTTATTTTGTAAGGTGAAAATTAAATTGGTTGAACTCGTCACAGTGATTTCGAAGGGCCGAGTAATAATTCCCTCACGGTTGAGGAAAGAGTTGAATATAGTGAAGGGCGCGAAATTATTGGTTATCCGCGAAGGAAACGCAATCAAAATGATTCCAGTACCCAAATTATCGAAGATGGCTAGCGTAGACAAAGAACTTTTTGAGGGAAGGAACCCCTCAGAGGAGATTAAGGAAATAAGGAAAGAGTGGAACAAAGAATTTGAAGAGCGAATCCGCATAGCCTAAGGCTATTCTGGATACCAAGCCTCTAATTAAGCTGTTTGCACAAGAGGCGGGCTGGGACGCTGTCCAAAAAATCTTGGTTAAGATAGAAGCTGGAGAAGTGGATGCAGTTATAAGCGTGGTTACACTTGCAGAGATATTCTATAAATATTTACACGAGAAGAACACCGATCTAGCTGAAACGAGAACCACTGATCTCAGACACGCAGTGTATCTTAAAAAGCTGGAGATAGGGAGGAGGTTGCAGTTAATGCTGGAGCGTTTAAAGGCAAATACAAAGTTCCAATAGCCGACTCTGTATTCAGCAGTTTCGAAACAGAAGCCACCCAAAGATTTATGCGGAAAATAATCCCACTTCTTCCACAAAATTGCGAATAGTAAAAAAAAAATAAACCAAAGGCGCGGAATGTGGGTTGTACAACACAGAATGGAAACAAAAAGGCTTTAATTATAAGTGTTGAAAAATAAACCTATAGAAATTGGAATTCTGCATCACTATGTTACTAATAAGAAGCTTGATTGTTTAGGTTAAGTTATGTGAGGTGTTATTTTGGGCGTTGTGGACTTTTCTAATTTGATTGGCTTAATTCCTAGTTACCGCACAAAGGTTTGGCTTATTCGTCGTATTGCCCGGGGTTTGGCTGAGACTGGAAATGTTGACGAGGCGGTTAAGGTTATTTCCGCTTTACCTGATGATGCTTGGCGTCTGGAGATTTTATCCGAATTGGCTTCCTTTCTAACGAATACTGGTGATTGTGAGAGGGCTTTGAAAATTTTTATGGATTCTAAGGATGATGACGTTGTTCTCGATTATCTCTTAGACATCCGGGAGTGTGTTGATGAAAAGGTTGAGAAGGTGCTGAATAGCTTTAAGATTAATGGGGAAAGAGTAAGGCGGGCAGTCAGTAGGCTTGGAAGTTACCGCCTGCTTGACTGGTTCGGCTTTCTCACCAAGGCGGGAAGGGTAGAAGAGGCTCTAGAGGCTTCGCGGGGGTTGGAAGAAGTCTACTATCGCTCGGAGGGTTTAATGAAGGTGGCAATCGCCCTGGCGGAGATGGGAGACGAGCAGTACAGAGAGGTTTTGGATGAAGCCCTAGATGCTGCTGACCGCATTTCCGATACTGATTTTGATAACATAACAGCTAGCGCAGCGGTGGAGTTCGCATCTGTAGGGAAGGGTAGTGTAGCTCTCGATTTAGCTTTCGATATTAATGACGATTACGGGTTGGCAGATACCTTGATTGATTGCCTGCCGCACCTTGAGGGGGAACTTTTTGAAGATGCGGTTAAAGAAATTCTGGAAATTGCTGAAGAACGTTCGTCGTATGAGGAAGAGGATATTTTAACTAAACTTTTCTCCGTTGCTGTTACGATGAGGGAGTTAAATAAGCCCCTCCTTGAAAGATTTATCGAGAAAGTAAAATCTGAGCCCTTCCATAGTGTTCTGCAACTTATAGCGCTCCTCAAAAGTTTTGCGATTAGTTGAGCGAAAGAGTCAAATCTTTTTCTGGTTATATATCTGTTCTGG
>DXJA01000178.1 GCA_019056875.1 Candidatus Jordarchaeum madagascarense | reverse complement strand
TATATTGCTAATTTCAGTATTTCTTGGTTTTTTACTATTAGACTCTTCTATGATGCTTCATTTTGGAAAACGGTATTTGGAATATTTATGTCGACCAATAATTCTTTTTGGGCGATAGATTGATTAATATTTGTAATAATCTTTTTGTGATTTTGGGTGGTGTTGCTGTGGCAAACGTTGAGTCTAAGAGGCGTGTGGCTCTTGCTGCTTTGAAGCATGTTAAGAATGGTATGGTTATTGGTGTTGGTACGGGCTCCACGGTTTCATGTTTTATTGAGGTTTTGGGTGAGAGAGTTAGGGAGGGGTTGGGGGTTCTTGTGGTGCCCACCTCTTATCAATCTGCTGTTTTGCTGTCTGAGCAGAGAGTTCCGTTGACCACGCTAATGGAACATCCTTCCCTTGACTTGGTGGTTGATGGCGCAGATGAGGTTGACCCGGATTTGAACCTTATTAAGGGCGGGGGGGCGGCTCTTACTCAGGAGAAGATTGTGGCATCGGCTACTGAGCATTTGATTATTATTGTTGACTCCTCCAAGCTTGTTAAGCGTCTTGGGGAGATCCGCGGGGTTCCCGTGGAGGTTATTCCAATGGCTTGGAAACTGGTGAAGATCAGATTGGAGGAAAAGGGCGCCAGAGTGGTTCTCAGGGAGGGAAGCGGTAAGGCGGGTCCGGTGATTACGGATAACGGTAATTTCATTCTGGATGTTCACTTTCCGGAAATATCTGATCCGGGCGTTTTGGAAAGAGAATTAGAATCCATAACGGGTATTGTGGAGAATGGTTTGTTTGTGGGGATGGCGGAAATAGTTTATGTTGGGTCAGATAAGGATTTGAAGACTTTGCGGAAGAAGTAGTGTGGATGGCGGACCGGGCGCGAGTTTCGCTGTTTCTTGGGTTTTTGCAGTTTCGAACGCGCGACATCAGGCTTAGGAGGCCTGCGCCCTTTCAGGTCTGTTGAAATCCTGCTAGGCCACCGGTCCACTTCTTAGAGAATTTGTTTTTGGTTATTTTTATTCTTTTGCGTATACGTTTCTTCGGTTTTTAATGTGCTCTGTTAGTTTTTTTCCGTAGAGTGTGGATTTTCTTATGCGAATTTGTCCCTCTTTGCTGGTCTTTGAGGTAAATAGGGGTTCATCGTCTGCGTAGAATTGTAGGTAGGTTTTTCCGTATTCTAGGGGTACTGTGAGGATTACGTGTTTACGATTGATTTCGGTGGATACCGGTATGGGTGCCTTTGCTGCTGGTTTAAAGGTTTCATTTCTTTTCCATTTTTTCTTGGGTCTCCTTCTTGCCTCTTCTCCGACCTGTATTACTATGGTTTGCTCCCCGAAGGTGTATATTTCGTATTGTGGTTGTCCGTTTTCGAAATCGCGTACTTCGATTACTGGACGCGCTAGGTCTGATTCGGTCATTCCACTGGGAACTTTTACGAGTAGTTTTAGGGAGAGTACTTGGTTTACTTCGCCGTCTTCTATGAAGATTACAGTGTCAATGACTCTGCTTATTAGTCCTAGTTCCACTCTTCCGATGAATCGCTCTATGGCGTCTATGGCTCTTGAAGCGTGTACTACGCCGACCAGTCCTACGCCTGCGAATCTGAGGTCTGTGAAGATTTTAAAGTCCTTGGTTTTGCGCAACTCGTCATATATGACGTAGTCGGGTCTTACCAGTAGAAGAATGTCGGCGGTTTTTTCCATGTCTCCTCTGAGTGCAGTGTACTGTGTGATTTCTGGGCCCACTTGGAGGTCTCGGGGTTTTTCCAATGTTTTTACTATTTTGTTTTGTTTTTGATAGGACTCGGCTAGGGCTCCGGCAAAAGTGCTTTTTCCCGCTCCGGGTCTACCTGCCACTAGTACTCCCTCAGCCTTCTCTTTTAACCGATCTTTTAATCTCTCCGAGAGGTGATAATCATCTAGACTCACTGATAGTAATGGTCTTACGGCTGTTATTTCCATTCGATCCGATAATGGGGGATTGATTATGGCTACTCGGTATTCGTGGAGTTGAACTACTGTTGCGCCTTCTTCGTTTATTTCGATGAAGCAGTCTTTATCCACTTCGGCGCTTTCAATGATTGAGGATGTGAGTTTCTGTAGTTGCTCCAGAGTCATGGGTTCGTCACTGATGTTTTCCAGTTTCCAGTCTCCGGGTCTTCCTCTTTTTGTCTGGGGAGGCACGCCATCCTTAAGATGTACGGAGAGGGAGTCTGGTGCAAAGAAGTCCTGTATCTTCAATTCTGGTTCTTTCTGTTCTCTTTGTATGTAAATCACATCTATTCCTTCTGCTTCGGATATGGTTGCTTGAACGTAATCGCTGGTCATTAGGGTTGCACCGTTTTTCCTAGCTTCTTTGCGTATAAGTTCGTCAAGAGCCCCGCTGTTAGCCTGTACTATTTCATGGGAACTCGGTCTCTCACCTGCAATGGTTAAAATTATTCTTCCTTGGTTATGGAGACTTCGAATTTTTCGAAGCTCCTCTAATCCTAGCATGCCAGTGGTTTTGGAGCGATTGGCCTGATTTTCTATTTCAGCTAGAACTGTCTGCGGTATAATTATCTCAATGTTTTCTTCGTCCTTTAGGCTTCCTTTCTCTATCTCCTTAGAAAGGGTTGAACCCAAAAGCACACTGGTGTCAACGACGTACTTCATTTTTTATTCTCCGAATAACGCAATTTTTAAAAGTGAAATTAAATCACCTTGTGAAACGTACAAAAGAGATAACCTAAAAAGATTTCTAACCTTAAAAAAGAGTGTAACTCAGTAAAATTGATATAACTCTTTTGTAGTAAAGTCTAAGGATGGGCCTGTAGTCTAGTGGATAGGGCGCCGGCCTTCGGAGCCGGATACCGGGGG
>DXJA01000177.1 GCA_019056875.1 Candidatus Jordarchaeum madagascarense | reverse complement strand
GCTCAATTTCATCGGGATACTGAAGCATAAATATGGTTATCGGGTCAATTATTACTCTCTGAGCCTTGATATCTTCCACGCCTTGCTTTATTGCCTCAATTAATTTAATCATTTTAAACTCCTTCACTCCCAGTTGAATAAGACCTGATTTATCAGTGGGAACCAAACGCACGGGCGATACGTTGACAAAAGCCATTTTATTCTCCTCCTCAAGTTTCCCCAAGTCCCAACCAAATTTCAACATGTTCTTCTTTATTTCCTCAGGACTCTCATCCAGCGTGACAAATAGCCCCGGCTCATTATACTTCGTAGCTCCGGTGAATAGAAACTGTACAGCAAAAGTTGTCTTACCACTGCCAGGTCCACCACTGATTAACACCGAGTGACCTTTCGGGATACCCTTACCTCCAAGAATCACATCCACACCTGGAATACCCGTTAAAATATATTCAGAAGACATATCGACCACAATACTATTTTAATATCTATACCTAATTAGTTTAATTATTAAATTAATTGGTATCGATATCGAAAATTTTAATGAAAAAAGGAGTATGAAGAGTTATGTCTGAAAGAGATAAAGTTAGATTGGTGAGAACTGCTTGCCCGGCACATTGCGGTATAGATTGCTGTGGCATTCTGGCTCACGTGAAGGGAGACCGAGTTATCAAGGTGGAGCCGGGAGACTTTCCAGATCCCAGAGATCGGAGAATCTGCCTACGTGGCCTATCCAGTTTGGAAATTACCTATCATCCCGATCGCTTAAAGTATCCTATGAAGCGGGTGGGAGAGCGTGGAGAGGGAAAGTTCGAGAGAATCTCTTGGGATGAAGCATTTGACATAATAGCTACCAAATTTAGAGAAATTGCTGGGAAATATGGTTGGCGTGCGATTGGCTGGGTGCTGGGGGGACCGGGAGCGGGTACAACCAAATTTGGGGCTTATCTCAGGCTAGCAAGCCTAACTCAAAGCACTCGGGTCAGTGCCTGGGGATATGGTGATGCTGGATTACCCTGTGGTAGTCGTGTGCTTTTCGGCACCCATTTACCATTCACGTTCTTTTTACCTTATCTTATACCACCTTCAGTGCCCGATTTAGTGGTTGTTTGGGGGTCAAACCCCGCTGAATCTCAACCCCTTTTCATGATGCGCAAGATCATGGATGCCAAGGAGAAAGGTGCACAACTAGTGGTCATTGATCCCCGTTATACCGTAACCGCTTCCAAAGCTGACGAGTATCTCGGCATTAAGCCAGGTACGGACCCTGCTCTAGCCTTGGGATTAATGCATGTTATCTTCAAAAAAGGATTTCAAGACGATGACTTTATCCAAAGATATACCGTGGGACCCTTTCTGGTTAGAACTGATAATGGTAAGTTTCTTAGGGGTAAAGACTTGGGCTGGAAGGAGGCTGAAAATTATATTATCTGGGACACTATTTTAAATTCACCCCAAATTTCTGGAGCTACTGAAGTCAAATCGGCGCTTAAAGGAGCCTATACAGTAAATGGTATAGAATGTAAACCATCGTTTCAACTTCTTAAAGAACTAGCTGAGCAGTACCCCCCTGAAAAAGCTTCTGAAATTACCGGGATATCAGCTGAACTTATAGAAAAGTTAGCCGAGAGAATGGGTAGTGTTGAGACCATTGCCTTTGTCACCCATATGGGTTTAGCTAGGACACACCATGGTGATATCTCTGCGAGGGCTCTAGGTACTGTTGCTGCTGTTACGGGCAATGTTAATACCACTTTTGGTTCGGGGCATCTTCCCGCGGTACTTAACTGGCAGCCCTTCCTTCACACGATTCCGGAGAAGCCATCATATCACCGTCTGGGAATACTGCAGCTCTACGATGCAGTCATTAAAGGGAAACCCTGGCCAATTAAGGCAGTCTGGTTTGCTTTCATTAATTTTGTAAACCAGTGTGCCAACAGCGGCAAGATCATCAATGAAGTCTTCCCAAACTTGGAACTTATTGTGACCGCTGATATGTTTATGACGCCTACTGCTCGCTATGCCGATATTTTACTCCCGGCCTGTAGCTTTCTGGAATTTTCCGATTTTCTGCCTCACCCCTATCCCTATGTTCAACTACAGCAGAAAGTCATAGAACCGCTCTACGAATCAAAGTCTGATGTGGATATCGCCACTGGCGTTGCTAAAAGACTGGGATTCGCTGAATATTTTAAAGGCGGAGAAGAGGGCTTCATAGACCTCATTATGCAGCATCCCTCTCTCGGTGGAATCACCAGAGAAAAATTGAAAGAGCAAGGAGCCATGAATCTACCTTTCATGCCCGACACTGGACAAAAATTTGACATCCAACTCCCCACCCCTTCAGGAAAAATCGAAATATACGCAGAACAACTGGTAGAGTTTGGTCAAGTCCTTCCCGTTTATCTACCACCCTTGGAGGCTCCAGTAAAGCCGGGCAGGGAAAAATATCATTTAGCCTTTGTTCAGGGACACAGTCGGTTTCGCACCCACTCCATGTTTGCCAACGTGCCTTCACTTCTCGAGATGAATCCCGAGCCAGTGGTGGAAATCAACCCTATTGACGCGAAAAAGCGCAACATTTCGGATAACGACATTGTGACCGTTTTCAATGACCGAGCTCGTACCACTTTGAGAGCAAGAGTAACGGAAGGCGTCAGACCCGGAGTGATTAATATCACTGAGGGATGGTGGCTTGAACAGTTTGGAGAAGGAAGCGTCAACCATCTTACTCATGATGTCATTAATCCAGTTCACGAATTTGTCTACGAGCCCAACATGAGTATGAACGATGTGGCTGTTGAAGTAGAAAAGCAAGAGGAGGCGGAAAAATGAACAAACGACTAGGTTTACTCATCGATCAAGAACGATGCATTGGATGCGAAGCTTGCACCGTGGCTTGCAAAATCGAGAACAACACCATTATCCCCTGGATTCAAGTAGAAACCAAAAACGTGTCTCAAAAAGACATTCCGGAGGGGCGTTTTCCCAATTTAAGAATGGATTTTCTACCCTATCTCTGTAACCACTGTTCCAACCCGCCCTGCGTAGATGCATGCCCCAATAACGCTCTGGTTAAAAGAAAAGACGGACCAGTAGTTCTAGACGAAAAAAAGTGTGACGGATGCCGAGTATGCATGGATGCCTGTCCGTACAATGTTATTCATTATAACCAAGAAAAAAATATAATCGAAAAATGTAACCTCTGTGTACATCGAATCGATCAAGGTCTCAAGCCATTCTGTGTCATGTGTTGTGAGGGGCAGGCTATATACTTCGGCGATCTGAACGATGTCAAAAGTGAAGTTTCAAAAATAATTGCCCAAAAAGAAACATTTCAACTTAAACCCGACGCAGGAACAAATCCCTCGGTCTACTATTGTCCCCCGAAACCAAGAAATAGACTATAAACCAAAAATACTTTTTTACTTTAAATTTTCAAATGTGTATAACATGCATTCGAAAAAATAGATTTGATACCAGTATTTTTCTCAGAAAAAAGGATTATACTTTTTTCCTAATTTCTGATATATTTTCTAAAACCAGTTGCTCACCATGCGCCCCGGTACTTATTGCTCCACTTTCATCAATTTTGGGATCAGGAATGATTTTTTTCTTTAGTAGTGTTCCGGTTATAATAATTTGTTTCCCTATAAATTCAGAATCCCAGTAGTCCAATTCTCTGATGTACACGATATCATTCTTAAACTTTAAACATGGTCCCGCTTTGCAACCAACAGCCAAACCGATTAAAGTAATTTCTTTACCGATCATATCCTTTGAAATGGAGTCATGTGCTTTTTCTTTCATTTTCCTTTCAATATCCCTCCTTTGAATCATTGATATATGTTTTTCTAATTAGTTCTGGAGAATGTCAGAACTTGCTCTTGAAAAAGATTTTATATATATGTTAATCG
>DXJA01000176.1 GCA_019056875.1 Candidatus Jordarchaeum madagascarense | reverse complement strand
CGGCATGGGGCCTTACAACACTACCAAGTTGTCCGCTGCGGTTTCAAATGCTGGAGGACTGGGAATCATATCTAGTATCGGAATGGGCGTCGTAGCCCTCGGTTTTAAGCCTCTTTTCGGATTCGAAAACCTTTCCCCCAGAGAACAAATGCTCAGGTCAATAGATAAAGTTAAAACTCTCACTAAAGACTCTCAAGGCATTTTTGGCATCAATGTGCCTGTTGCCGTAGAGTTCCAATCAGTCGCCGGCGAACTCATTAACGCGGCCCTAGAGGCCAGAGAAACAGATTCTGAAGCTGCCAAAAGACTCAAAGTGGTTATTACTTCTGCGGGCAACCCCGAGCCTTACGTAGAGAGCATAAAGGAATCAGGAGCATTCCATTTCCACGTAGTACCATCCCCCTACCATGCCCAAAAAGTAGAAAAAATGGGTACCGACCTTGTCATAGCCTCGGGACATGAAGGAGGCGGGCATGTTGCTTATGATCCTGTTCATACCATGGTGTTGTTACCTGCTGTTGTTCGTTCAGTGAAAATACCAGTTGTTGGAGCGGGGGGTTTTTGCGATGGAAGCACTTTAGCTGCGGCGCTGGCTTTGGGTGCTGTGGGGGTGCAGATGGGTACTAGATTTATTGCTACTCAGGAGAGTGAGTTTTTGTCTAGTTACAAGAATTTTGTTAGGGACATTAAAGATACGAGGGATACTGTGGTTGCCAAGGGGTTGTTTGGAAATCTTAGGTATCTTAAGAACCCGGCGGTTTTGAAGATGGTGGAGTTGGCCGAATCGGGGGCTTCAGAAGAAGAGCAGTTCAAGTTTGAGATTCAATCAATGGAGGCTATAGAAGCTGGTGACGTTGAAAAATCGGCAATGCCTGGTGGTGAGACCGCAGGTAGGATAAAGGATATTCCCCAAGTAAAAGATTTGGTTGAGGAAATCGTAAAAGAAGCGGAGGAAATTATTAAAGTCAAATTACCGAAATTGGTTGTTTAGTATCATTTCCTTTTTTTGAGTATCTTAGGGTTTATTGTTTGTGCACACAAATTTTGGAAAGTAAGGAGGTGGTTATTATTAGCTTGAAATACGTTATTTTAGAGAAGGATGAGGGTGTAGCAATAGTAAGAATGAATCAACCAGAAAAGTTGAATGCCATGCGTATCGAAATGCAGGTAGAAATGGTTCAGACTTTAAAGGAACTCGCATTCGATGACACCATAAAAACGGTGATCATTACAGGAGTGGGTAAGGCTTTCAGCTCGGGGGGAGATGTGGGAGATATGGAAATGGCACACAGTGCTCCTCCCCTCGATCTTAGAAGAATGTTGAATCAAAACTTGGCGGGAATCGTAAGAGAGATTTGGAACATGGAGAAGCCCGTGATTGCTGCGGTTAACGGTGTGGCTACTGGTGGGGCTTGTAATGTGGCTATGGCCTGTGATATTGTAATAGCTTCGGAGAATGCACGTTTCGGACAGATATTCTTGGCCATAGGACTTATTCCTGATGGTGGGGGAAGCTGGCTCCTTCCCAGACTGGTGGGTTTCCATAAAGCGGTAGAACTTATCTTTTCCGGTAGGTTGGTGGACGCCAAAGAAGCAGAACAGTTAGGATTAGTAAATAAGGTTGTCCCAGCTGAAGAGCTTGAGAAAACGGTGAAAGAATATGCTAACCTGCTCAAGATGTTTCCTTTAAGAGCTCTGGGAGCCACAAAGAGGGCGATACACAAAGGATTCACTATGAGTTTAGAGGAAGCACTGGACTATGAGATGACTATACAGACCTTATGCTTCCAAACAGAGGAACACAAGGAACGAGTCAAAGCATTTCTAGCAAGAAAAAAATAAGGATAACCAAATATGTTACTGATAGAGAAATAAGGAGTTTTTTTAATCACTAGTTGGGATATTTTGATTGCGCACTTTTCTAAAAGTAGCCCTCTTTTTTCAAAAAACTTTCTACTATATCTAGTATTATTTTTCCTAAATGAGTTCTTTTTGATGTGGATATTTTATGCGGCTCGTATTTTTTTAAAGCACTTGCAATTTCAGGGGGAATGAAAAGATTGACGTAACATTTGTTCGACCTCTTTCCCTCACTTAACAGAACACCACTTTCCCGTATCAAATCTACGGCTTCAGTGGGGCTAACAGGATTACCTCGACGGTACTCAGATCGCAAAGTATTACAGAGCAAACCTAGGGTAACGCCTTTCCCCTGGGAAAACGCTTCCAGAATCTGAGTTTCAAAATCTTCCCTTAATTCTTCCTCTACAATCTCCCTTGCTGTAGAACGAATTTGCATGGTTACTTTTCTAGTCAATTTTTTCAAACTTATGTCCAACCGTTGGACATCTTTCCTATGTCTTTCTAAGAAGTCAGAATGTGAAAGGTAGCTTTCAACCGCTTTTCTCTTACTGCCTGGACTCTCACCCCCCAGACCAAAAATCTCCCCTATTTTTTCATACGTCCAGTCGGGGTGTCTTTTCCGGATCTTGCAAAGGAAATATGAAATCTCAGAGTCTGATAGTTGCTCCCGGTTGTAATTTTCCTTAAAACTGAGAATTTCCGCTTCCATAGGGGATAAATCATCTGTGTAATCAACTTCAATGTAATCATATTTGTTTAGAATGGAAGCCCTTATTCTCCTCCATCCCTGAACTGCTACGAGTTCATCCCCGTAACCAAACTTATGGAAGGAACAAACCAAAGGCATATGAATTAAACCGTCTCTGCGAATGCTCTGAGCTAACCCCTCCACATTTGCCCATCCAGAATTTGGGCCTTCACTCTTTGTCCAATTATATTTCTGTCGGGGCGTGCCGTATTCTTCATGCTTATATTGCCCCACCTTTATACTAAACCGCTTCACCTTTTTGGGGTCTACTCTTATTCTCCTTATCACTATCCTTTCCATTGCAGGGATACGAGTATCGTAATTGGTTTCCGAATCTTTTTCTAAATTTGGTAAATAGGATTTAACTTGCAAATCTATTCACTTGGAGCGGTTT
>DXJA01000175.1 GCA_019056875.1 Candidatus Jordarchaeum madagascarense | reverse complement strand
TAAAAGATTAACTACTTGAAAAATTATTCCTAAAAAGAGATAAAATGAGTGTGGTTCAAAGGATTCGAATTGTTAAACTTATTTATGGAATTCTGAATGGAAAAGTATTTAGTGTTTCAAAACTTTTTTTATCGTGTTTTTACAGAAGCGATTTGTAAAGGTGGTTTGGATGGTTATAATTGTTTTTGTGACTGCTGCTAACTCTAGTGAGGCAAAAAGTATAGCCTATGAATTACTCAATTCTAAATTGGCGGCTTGTGTTAATATTGTTCCAATGGTAAAATCGATTTATTGGTGGCAGAGTAAAATTGAAGAGGGCGAAGAATGTCTATTAATTATCAAGTCTGAAGATGTTTTTCTAGAAAGAATAGTAAGTAGGGTTAAAAGTATCCATAGTTATGAGGTGCCTGAAATAATAGCAATAAAAGTCGTAGGGGGATCAAAAGAGTATTTAGAGTGGATAAAGTTAACACTCGCCCCATAAAGCAGTATGAGGATTGGCTTCAAGTGTCTTAGTGAAGCAGTAGAAAATGGTGGTTTATGATGGCTGAAAAGCCAGTTTCAATTGGTGATAAAATTGAAATAAGGTATAATAGTAAAAGATGGGAACTTTTGAAAAAATTGAGGGAGAAGGCTATCTCCATTATGGAGAACTTTTCTAAATATGGCGTTCAAACAATTGTTCATGGTAGTTTAGCTAGAGGGGATGTGAAAAAAAGCAGCGATGTAGACGTTTTTATACCTTATATAGTTTCTTCCTTTCTAGTTGAACACGCTCTGGAGGGGATTAAGACAGATTTTCTTTCTAGAGAGATCGTTCAGGCTACTCCGCAATATGCTGCCAAGGGTTACATATATCTTGAGGATAATGTTAGTGTGTCCTTTCCTATGGTAAATCTTAGACGTTTAGAAAATGAATTTTATTATTTTGGAGGAGCATTACATTTGGAAGATTTGGAACAGGGAAAAAGAGTGCCGGGGGTTGACAAAAGATTAATTTTAATAGAGCCTACTGAGTATGGGCATTTAGAAACCCCAGTGATAGGAAACGAAGCGAATACGGCTAAGATTTTGGGTGTTAGTTTAGATATTGTGAACCAAAGAATAAGAGTGCTCATGAAACGTGATAAAGTGGGGCGAACAGGCGTTTATCTTAAGAGAGTTCTAGAAAGGGATGAGAACTTTGAGCAAGTGTTAAAAAAAATCGCGGATAAGGATTCTGTTGTGCGTAACCGTATGCGAATGAAGTGAGGGTTTATTTTTGCGTAAACTTTCCAGAACTATTGGTGGATCAATTATAGTTGGAACGCTTTCCAAAGGTTGCCAACTGTGTATGCAAGGCGGGAAATTAGTTTTGTTTGTAACTGGTTTATGTGAAAATCCAGCCAATTGTTCTTGGTACTGTCCAATCTCAAATGAACGAAAAGGAAAAGACATTGTTTATGCCAATGAGCATTTAGTCAGTGATGACAAGGATATAATTAATGAAGCGATACTTAGTAGTGCTGATGGAGCAGGAATTACGGGGGGTGAACCGCTTTTAGTTTTGGATCGTTCCATTCACTATATTCATCTCTTAAAAGATCACTTCGGAGATGTTTATCATATTCACCTCTACACAGCAAAAAAACAAATTAACAAGAGGGATATCAAAAAACTAGTTGATGCGGGGCTCGATGAGATACGTTTCCATATTTTAACAGAAGAAGAAAGTAAAGTTTTAGATTCAATAGGTGGTTCTTTGAGTGTTGGGGTCGAAATACCTGCAATTCCAGGAAGAATAGAATCTACAAAGAAGCTAATTAAATCAGTTGAAAAGTATGGTGTGGACTTTGTAAATATTAACGAGTTGGAATTTACTGAGACAAATGCTTACCAACTAAAGAAGCGGGGATTCAGAATTAAAGAAGGCAGTATTGCGTCAGTGGAAGGCAGCGAAAAAATGGCTATAGAGCTACTTAAATGGACGGCGAGTAACACGGAGTTAAATATACATTATTGCCCGGCTAGATTAAAGGGAGGCGTGCAACTTAGGAACAGATTATTGAGACGCGCCAAAAATGTTGCAAAACCTTATGAAAACATTACTGAGGAAGGACTTTTTTTAAAAGGGGTAATTACTTTTGAGAAAGAGGATAATCTAAATTTACTTTATTCAATTATCAGAAAACACAATTTTTCTGATGAGCTAATATATTTTAACCTAGAAAAATTGAGAATTGAAACATCCATAGAAATAGCTAAAAAAATTGCAGAAGAAGCTAAAAAGAAAGGATTTAAGGTGGGCATTCTGGAAGAGTACCCAACAGACCATCCAAGACTGGAAACATCATACACACCTCTTTAACTAATTGTAATTATGATTGATGTGCTGTTATCGATATTTTGGAATCTAAAAATCATTCAGTAAGAGGGTATCTTAAAAGTGCGGCGAGTCCGCCCAATGCTTGAAGACGCTCCCCCGCCCTATGAAGGGTGCTTATAACATGGACTTTCCCGCCCATTTCTTCAACTTGACGTAGAAGTTCATCAATCTTTTCTCTTTCCTCGATATTAATGTTTTTTAATTTTTCATCGGCTATCAGTAATTTATCTACCGCACCATATAGAACCGCTTTATTAACTGCGTCCTTGCCGTATGTAACCTTTTTATCATCTTTTGCCAGATGTGTAAAAAATTCTTCCATTAGACGCGAATCTTCAATTACCTTATTTTCTTCTAAAATTTTTTCTATTATTCCGCGATTAATAACTTCGTAAACCCCGTTTACTCCCCCATAACTCGCGTTTTCTAAAATTAGTTTGTTTTTTAGGTCGGGGAATTTGTTAGTAAAGTATTTTGAGAAGTTTTCTTTTACAAAACCGGGGCCCGCTATTATTATTTTATTTACATCTTTATCTGCTTGTAATTGATTCAGGGTTTTAGATACTGTACTAAAAAAATTTTTAATTGCTTCATCGTGTTGACTGACAAATCTTTTCCCAGGGATATTAATACTGATATTGTCTATTATGTCTACACTATAACTATCAACTATTGCAATGCTTGCTTCTCCTTCCTCGATTGATAATATTACTAGTTTTGATGTGGTCCTAATTTTTTCGGCTTCTTCTACTCGTTTCAGGATATATTTTGGCCATTTTACTTTTATTATTTTAATAGGGGTCATAGTTTCAACATTTATTGTATGATGTGAACCTTTAGAAACATTGTCCGGAGAATCGGTAATGATTCCTTTCACTCTTAATCGGTTGGAATATTTATGTAGCGAAGTGTCCTCCACAATAATACCCAAGTATACTGGAGTTTTTTCTCCCTTATCCGCCCTTAAAGGCTCATCAGGTCTTCTTATGCGTCTAAATGTTCTCGCGTATACAAGGTCTCCTTTTTCTATAATATTATACAGGTGCCAGAGATCTGTAAGAGACTCCGGAGTTAATTTCATCTCTCCTTTATGAAGCTCACCTCTATAAACTTTCAAATTTATTCCCTTCATGAATATAGAATTTGAATTTATATAACAATTAAATTTGAGAGCCGCAAAGAATTTTTCAAGATAGTTTCTTTTAATTATTTCATATTTTGTGGAAAATTGATGGGGGGTATAGACTATTTTTTACTATTTATTGTGAAATTGTTAAATATTGGAACTTAGTTATAAAATAATTGTTTATAATTTTGTTTTTTAATCAAAGCTGTTTTTGCCTTTTTGTTCTAGCAATTTTCTGGCTCTTTCTTCTAAAACAGATGCGGGAATATCCGTTAGTGTTATAACTGTTCTTCTACCACGTTTCAGATTCTTAACTACTGCGTTAATTAGTCCGATATCAGTTAGAACTCTAATATAGTTTAGAAAATTTCTTGTGGATCGAGGTTTAGTTTGGTATTCTTCACAAATAATACAGTACTGTTCGTAAGCTTTATGAATTGGTACGGCAACCTCTTGTTTTAGAGTGGTGGCTGTTGTTAGCGCAGTAATTAGTTCATGTCTATGTAAACCGCGAAGTATTTCGGGAGAGGTTTCAGGGTAAACCTCATTTTTAGCAATTCTTATCATTTCAGGGATTATTCTTTTCTCCTCGCTTTTTTCAGCCAAATATCCTGCGTGGCGTAAAATTTCTATCCCGTGTCGTGCATTTCCTGTTTCACTTGCTATCTTTGCAACCATATTACAATTTTCTTGAGAAAGCACGCCTTCATAGAAACTAATAGATGACCGATACGTGAGTATCTCCTGTAATTCCGATTCCGTGTATCGCAAAAATTCTATTACAGAGTGAACATCTTCTATTAAATGAGGATAAAGGTGAGCAGCCCAATCCTCGGGTCTGCTTATAATCATGGTGCTCACCCATGCGTTTCCGTATCCAAAGTATTCTGCACTACGAATTAAACCATGTATCGCTTCCCCGCCTAGGAGCTTCGCGTCGTCCAATGCAATTATGAGTCGAGTGTTTTCCCTCTTTAGTATATCGTTTATTTCAATTATCAATTCATTTCCAGTAATGCCCATAACAGGTATTTTCTTCCAATTTTTCATAATTATTTGTCTTAGAACAGCGGGTAAAGTACGCACTGTACTGCAATACATGTATTCAAAGAGTATTTTAGAACCAGAGTGTTTTGACATTTCTTGTATTTTTTGCCCAAACAATTTCGACGTGGCAGTCTTACCGAGCCCCGCCTGCCCTACTAGCGCACTATTTACACTTACCAATTTATCCGAAAACAATGGACGATAAATACGCATTAACTGATCTAACTGTTTCTCTCTGTGGGGAAGCTTTGGAGGCACATATTCTGGAAACAATGTACTTTCATCTTTAAACACTGAAGATTTAATCATAGTTAATTGTAGAGGTTTATAAAAAATAAAGATTTTTCAAAGTGAATTTAATTTGGATTAATTATTTTTTAAAGATAATAACAGCGGAAATAGTGGAAATGGTATATACACACGACATTTTATACGATAAAGATTATTTTTATGACAAGGGAAAGTAAAAAAGTTACTTTAAAATGGAAGGACAAATAATGTCTAACATAATCGAAGATGAGTTAAGTCGCCCCACAATATTCAAGGATGAGTCTAAACTTTCCATTGATTATGTTCCAGAACATCTTCCATATAGAGAAAACGAACTAAAGCAACTTGCTAATATTTTCAGAGTTCTCCTGGAAAAACCAGGAAATAGTCAAAAAGTGATTATTACTGGAAATGTAGGTACGGGGAAAACAGCGTTAGCCAAAAATTTTGGGAGCCAAATCGTGATTATAGCAAGTAAAAGGGAGATTAATCTTCACTATATTCACATAAATTGTAGAAGAGAGAGAGCTAGTTTTACCATTCTTAATAGGATAGTTCAAACATTCAATCCAAGCATACCTCGACGGGGGTTTTCCACGGAGGAACTACTTCAAATTATGAAAGAAATTTTGGAAGAAAAAGATATACATATTATTCTCACCCTTGATGAGTTGGACTTTTTGTTAAGAAGGGAAGGAGAAGATCTTTTATACTCGCTTATAAGACTTTTTGATGAACAACTTAATGCAGTTCAGCGTCTCTCACTTATAGGAATAATGAGGAGCGAAGCACTATTTAGAGGAATGGACTCAAGTACTATCAGTAGCTTACAACAAAATATTATTCGTTTAAAAGAATATTCTGCTAACCAGCTTGAAACTATTCTAAGTGAGCGAGCCAAGGAAGCATTTTACGTAGGCACTATAACCAATCAAGAAATAACATTTATGGCAGAGATAGCAGCAAAACAAGGAGATGCGAGATATGCCTTGGAGATTTTATGGCGAGCCGGAAAAATTGCTGACTCGCAAAACAAGACGCGTATTTTGCCCGAGCATATAAGAAAGGCCAAATCAGATATTCATCCAGTTATCAGAAAAGATACACTAAGAGATTTACCAGTTCAACATAAAGTACTATTATTAGCAATTTCAAGAGCACTTACTACAGAGAGGTCATATGCAACAACAAGTGAAGCTAAGAGGATATACAGAATAGCATGCGAAGAATACAATATTAGACCTAGAAGGCATACCCAGTTCTGGGAGTACCTCAGTGAATTGGAAAAGCAAGGAATTATTGCCACGAAGATTTCTGGAGTGGGGATAAAAGGTAAAACGACTCTTATAAGTTTACCAGATATTCCTGCTTCAATTTTGGAACAAGAGATACTAAATTTGTTAGGAGGAGTTTAATGATCGAAAGAACTGAAAACTTCGAAGAAGATTCTTTAGAAAAAATTTTTTCTTCAAAAGGACGAATAAAAATTGTTAAAGTACTTGTTGAGGAGGAGGAGCTAAACATCTCGGAGATAGCAAAACGTGCAAATCTTAACTATTCTACAACTAATCAACACTTGGATTTTCTGGAAAAGGCGGGGTTAGTCCAAGAAAAGATCTTTGGGAGAATAAGAATATATAGATTTAGAGCAGAAAATATAAAGGCACAAGCTATTAAAAATTTATTTGAGATTTGGAAAAACACCAAAACTGAAAGAGAATATTATAAAAGGAAGCAAATAATTCACTCAGACATACCAAAGAAATCTATTATCTATGGATAAATATTAAGAGAAAAATT
>DXJA01000174.1 GCA_019056875.1 Candidatus Jordarchaeum madagascarense | reverse complement strand
TACCTGATAGAACAAACGACCCAGCGGAGGAGATAGTAGACGATTTAGTTAAATATGCTATGGCAGGCGAGGCTAAAGGAGCACTGATATTCGACCCCGATAAGGCTGGAGAGGTTGCGGTTAGAGCCGCAATGAAACTTGCCCCTCTGAGAAAGAAATTCAAAACAATTCCCGACGAGAAACAAGTCATTGAATTCGCAAAACAGTGCTCTGAGTGCTACGATTGTGAAAGGGCTTGTCCCAACGATTTACCAACAACCGAAGCAGTAAAGGCTGCATCTAAGGGTGACCTAAGCAAACTAGCAGCCCTATATGAGCCCTGCGTAGGCTGTGGTAGATGCTCTCAAGCCTGTAGAAAAGATATACCGGTCAAGCAAATGATCGATAAGGCGGCGGAAAAACAGATTAAAGAAGACACGTTCAATATGAGGGTTGGCCGTGGCCCAATTAAGGATACTGAGATCCGGAATGTTGGTGCTCCAATCGTTCTAGGCGAAATCCCAGGGGTGGTAGCCTATGTTGGATGTGCAAACTATCCTGCGGGACCAAAAGAAGTGGCCCTAATGGCTGAAGAGTTCCTAAAACGAAGATACATAGTGGTTACCAGCGGCTGCTCAGCCATGGACATAGGTCGGTACAAAGACGAGGAAGGTCTCACTCTATATGATAAGTATCACGGTGAATTTGACGCCGGAGGTCTCATAAACGTTGGTTCCTGTGTGTCAAACCCCCACATTACAGGCGCCGCAATAAAGATAGCGAGCATTTTCGCTAGGAGGCCTCTGAGGGCGAACTTCGAGGAAATCGCGGACTACGTTCTGAACCGGGTAGGTGCCTGCGGTGTAGCTTGGGGTGCCTACAGCCAGAAGGCGGCATCCATAGCGACCGGTGTTAACATCTATGGAATCCCAGTAATCGTGGGACCACACGGATCCAAGTACCGCAGAATGTACTTGGGCAGGCCGGACATTGATGAGGACTGGTACGTGTATAATGCTAGGACTGGTGACAAGGTGTATGTTGGTCCGACTCCTGAACATTTGATGGTTGCGGTTGAAACCATGGACGAGTGTATCGTGGAAACTGCAAAGCTGTGCTTGAGGCCGAACGACACCTTTAAGGGTAGAGCGATTAAGCTCAGCCACTGGATAGACCTGTACCGCAGAAAATTCGGCAAAGACTTCCCAGACGATGTCCACAAATACATTAGGGTTGAAGGCGACATTCCATTAACATTCAAAGAAGATCTTCATAGAGTGCTTAAGGACAGGAACTGGCAACCCACCGAGATACCAGACCCCACACTGTACGAAAAATTCGTAAAAGTTAAAAAGTAACGGAGGAAATTGATATGGCTGCTAAAGCACCAACACCGTGGCAGACTGCTAATTTTAGAGGACCGAAAACCGCTAGCGTTCTGATTAGCGGAAAGGTCGCTGCTAAAATGATAAAAAAGAAAAAGAGATGTCTGCTGCTAGTGGGTGGTAACGGAACAAAGGAATTGAACGGTAAAAAAATAATAAATTATGCGGTTGAAATTGCTAAAACTGGAGTCCCAGTAGTTGCAACGGCAAATATGCTTAAAGCATTTCTGGAAGCAAAGTTAGATAGTGCAAAAGATATGCTCCTAGCGGACATAACAAACAGGCTTAGAGACCCGGAATGGAAAGGATTGGATGGAAAAGGCCAATACGACTGTGTAATCTACTTGGGTGGAATATACTACATTCAAAGCCAATCCCTCTCTACACTAAAGCATTTTGCTCCCGACATTTTAACGATTAGTCTGGACCGAGAGTATCAACCTAATGCCAGTTTTAGCTTCAATAATCTAAAGAAAGCGGATTGGATAAAAGAGTTAGATGATATGGTAACCGAGCTAAAAGCATAATTAATTTGATGGTGAAAAATTGAGATTGATAAAAAGGAGGATTTGTTAATGAGCATGTTTGAGGACATACCTGTGGACGTAGGAGTAGTATACGAAGGCGAGAGAATTCGCGGAAAAGAGATGCAGTTTGAGTTTGGTGGACCAAACATTGAACAAAAATTCGAACTAGTACAAGCACGAGACATGAAAGAAATTACAGACGGGAAAGTAATCATAGACGGACCCGACTTGAAGGACCTAGAAGAAGGCAAGTCATACCCAATCGGCATACTGGTGGAAGCTGCAGGCAAAGAGATTGAAAAGGACCTTGAAGCAGTGCTAGAAAGGCGAGTACACGAATTCATCAACTTTGTTGAAGGATTCATGCACCTAAACCAGCGATACGACCTTTGGATGAGACTTAGCAAGGGTTCCTATAAGAAAGGATTCAACACACTGGAATACCTAGGAAAGGTTCTGATAAGACTCTATAAATCAGAGTTCCCAATCATAGAAAAAATTCAAATCACATTCATCACCGATCCCAAGAAGGTTTCTGGATGGTATAAGAAAGCACTAGACATCTACGAGGCAAGAGACGCACGAGCCAGAGGAATGAAAGACGAGGACGTAGAAGAATTCTACGGATGCGTACTGTGCCAAAGCTTTGCACCCAGCCACGTATGCATAATAACACCCCAAAGAATATCCCTATGCGGAGCCATAAACTGGTTCGACGCCCGAGCAGCAGCACGCGTTGACCCAAAAGGACCCAACTTCCTAGTTCCAAAAGGCGAGTTGCTTGATGATGTTCACGGCGAGTATTCGGGTGCAAACGAAGTAGCAAAGCAAAGGTCACTTGGCGAAGTAGAAAGAGTTTGGCTGTACAGCATGTTTGGACATCCGCACACCAGCTGTGGATGCTTTGAGGCCATAGCCTTCTACATACCTGAGGTGGACGGAGTAGGTGTCGTGGACCGAGGTTATGAAGGCACTGCGGTTAATGGCTTAGCGTTTTCCACAATGGCTAACCAGACCGGAGGAGGCAAACAGGTTGAAGGATTCAACGGTATCGCAATAGAGTACATGAGAAGCCCCAGATTTTTGCAAGCTGACAGAGGATGGAATAGAGTAGTGTGGCTACCCTCCAACGTAAAAGAAAAAGTCTTAGACGCTATACCCGAAGAACTAAAAGACAAAGTCGCCACCGAAAAAGATGTAACCAATACAGCGGAACTAAAACAATTCCTAAAGGAGAAGGGGCATCCTGTAGTTGAACAATGGCCAGCTGAGGTTGAAGCCGAGGCTGAAGTAGTCGCAGAGGCGGGTTACGAAGGCGTTCCCTCCGAATACAGTTTTCAACTACCCGCGGGGATTCCAGTCGGTGTTCCAGGGGAAGGCTTCCAACTAGTCTTCAAAAACGTAAAAATCAAAGCTGACAAACTAATAATAAGAAGGAAAGAAGAAACAAAAAGAAAATAATGAAGGAATATAAATGCCGACTAATGATATAACCAAACTCGGTAAAAACATACTAGAAATACTGGAGCAATTCGGCGAGCTAGAACTAGAAGATGTCACCATGGAAGCGGATGAACTAGTACTAAGGATGGCCGCGGGAGTAGCTGCCATGGTTCCTCCAGGAGCCATGCCCACAGCTTTACCCGCACTGAAACCCTTCCAGCTTATCGAAGAAAAATTCAAGCCACCCATACAAGAATATCCCGGCCAAGTAGTAGAAGTACAATTCGGCCAAACCAAAAAAGAAGGCGGCACCCGAAAACAAATCCGCAAAATCGGCGGAGAAAAGGTTCCCCCCTTCTACCGCTTCGAGTATGACAATCCTAACCGGCCCCTAGTTACCTTCGATGTTTTCGATATGCGAATGAGTCTACCCAAACCAATCCGAGAACACTTTGACGAAGTAATGGACGACCCTGGAGAATGGGCGAAAAAATCCCTCAAAGAATACGGCGCAGACCTAGTAACCGTGCACTTAATCAGCACCGATCCTTACATTAAGGACACCCCCGCGAAAGAAGCTGCAAAAACCATAGAAGACGTGTTACAAGCAATAGACACTCCCCTACTTATAGGAGGGTCCGGAAATCCTGACAAGGACCCCGAAGTCCTTGAAGCAGCCGCGGCGGCAGCTGAGAACGAACGCCTTATGCTAAACTCCGCTTCCGACAATCTAGACTGGAAGAGAGTAGTTGAAGCAGCAAAGAAATACAATCACAACGTACTCTCATGGACCCAGCTTGACGTTAACAACCAAAAGAAAATGAACCAGCTAATACTAGATGCTGGACTGCCAAAAAATCACATAGTACAGGACGCCACCACCGCCGCCCTAGGATACGGACTACAATACTCCTTTAGCATCTACGAAAGAGTCAGAATGGCCGCCCTAAAAGGCGAAGCAGACCTTCAAATGCCCCTATCCTCAGGAACCACCAACGCCTGGGGAGCCCGAGAAGCCTACATGAGCGACAAAAAGAAAGGCTCCGAATGGGGAACCGTCAACTTCCGAGGACCCCTATGGGAAGCAATAACTGGGCTCTCACTAGCACTAAACGGCTGCGACATTTTCATGATGCTACACCCCGCCAGCGTACAAATCTTTAAAACCGTGGTCGAATACCTAACCTCCAAAAAGAAAGACAAACCCAGCCCACTCCTAAACTGGGTAACCACAAAAGCCTAAAAAAGGTGAAGGTGAAAAAAACATGTCACGCTTAAAACCATTAGATATGTACAACCTACTACCCAAAACAAACTGCAAAGAATGTGGACAAGATACCTGTATGGCATTTACTTATCTGCTCATCAGCCGTGATGCAGAGTTAGAGCAATGTAAGCCACTATTGGAACCCAAATACAAGCAAAACTATTCAAAACTCAAAGAACTACTAACCTCACCAGTCAGAGCAGTAAAGTTCGGCGAAGGCAAACATGAAAAGACGATTGGCGGAGAAGAAGTAATGAGACGCCACGAACTCACATGGTTTAACCCAACAGTACTAGCCATAGACGTTCATGATGAAATGGATGAAAGTGAACTATCAAAACGTGTGGATCTCATCACGCACTGGAGCACCTTCTACATTGGACAAAATCTGTTCTTGGATGCAATTGCTATTAGATGTGTTTCCGGGGATCCCAATAAATTCGCAAAAGCTGTGGCAGCGGTTATCAAATACACCGATTGGCCCATAATACTCTGTTCCTTGGACCCCGCATGTCTAAAGGCAGGAATAAAAGCCGCCCCCGGAAAGAAACCATTACTATATGCGGCCACTAAAGATAACTGGAAAGAAGTGGGAGAAATAGCAAGAAGCGCAAAGCTACCAGTAGTGATAGCGGCACCAGGAGACCTTGACCTCCTAAAAAGCTTGGCAAAATCAATGCACGAAGCAGGGGTAGAAGAAATCGCCCTCGATCCCGGAACCTACTGGGGCGAAGGACTACTCGGAGACACCCTAAACAACTTCACCATGCTAAGAAGAGCCGCAATAGAAGCCGGTGACAAAACCGTGGGATGGCCGCTAATCGGAGTCCCCGCCACCATATGGATAGGCAAAGAAGGAATCTCCGAAGGAGAAAAACTAGCCACCGCGTTCCAAGAAACCATACTATCCGCCTTACTAACTGCCAGATACGCCGACCTCCTCATCGTCCACTCAACAGAACTCTGGACATTCCTACCGTTAGTAATCCTGAAACGAAACCTCTACGAAGACCCCAGAGTACACTCCGCAGTAGACGCAGAACTAATGGCAATCGGCTCACCAGACCAAAACAGTCCAGTGATGGTCACCACAAACTTCGCCCTAACCGCATACACAGTAAAATCCGACCTAGAACAATCCAAAATAGACGCCTGGCTACTCATCATGGATACCGAAGGAATAGGAGTTGAGTCTGCGGCTGCTGGTGGCCAGTTTAATGCGAGTAAGATTTCTGATGCTATGGAAGAGTTCAAGGTTGGAGACAAGGTTAATCACAGGGCTTTGATCATTCCCGGCATGGGTTCTAGGTTTAAGGGTGAGATTGAGGATTTGTCCGGTTGGGACGTGTATGTTGGTCCTAGGGATTCTGGCGCTATTGGTGACTTTCTTAAGGAGAAGTACAGAGCGGCTACTGGTTTGAAGTATGTGGGTGATCCTGGTAAGGATAGTCCGGTGATTTTGACTTCGAATAACATCAAGACCTTCTATGAGGTCAAAAAGCCACTGCTTGATGCTAAAGCTTCAGCTTGGCTGGTTGTGGTGGATACTGAGGGTCTTGACTTTGGGTCTGCTCTGAAGGAGAAGAAGATTGACGCTGCTGCTGTTAAGAAGACTATGGATGAAGGCGGCGCCGACGAGCAGATTTCAAAGAAGGAGCTTATTATCCCGCCTGCCTTAGAATCTTTGAAGGGTAGCATTGAGAGTGCTACTAAGTGGAAGGTAAAAGTCGTAGCTCCGGACAAACTTTCGGAAACTGTTAAGTAATTATCTTCCCTCTCTTTTTCTTTTAATTTTGTTTTCTTGTTTTGAAATTTTATTCACTCATTTTTAAAGTGTTTCTCAAAGTTACTACTGTACTTGGTTTAGGTTTCTTTGAGGATATTTGGTTGTTTTTTTAACATTTGTTGAGGGCTTTTGGTTTAGCGTACTATTAGGACTGGACAGTGGGCGTGTTTGCTTATTTTGTCTGAGACGCTTCCGAGGAAGAATCTTTTTATGTCTCCATGTCCTCGGCTGCCGACCACGATTAGGTCGTAGTTGTTTTGCTCAGCGATTGTTAATATTGTGTTTGAGATGTTTCCTTTCTCTACTAGTATATCTACGTCTAGTCCTTTGCTTTCTAGGACTTTTTTGTTTTGGTCAAGGAATTTTTTGGCGTTTGACTCTATTTCTTCAACTATTCTATTTGTGAGTTCGATCTCAACCATTGGCATGCTGGTTTCCATGCCTCCTACGGGCATCACTACAGTGGGCGGCTCAACTACGTTTATTAGTGTGATTTTAGCGTCGTACCGGAGGGCTAGATCCCCTCCATACTTTGCGACCTTCTCAGTGTAGATTGACCCGTCTAGTGCTACTAGTATTTTTTTAACTATTCTCATCCTGATTCATTCTATGTACCTCAATTTAATTTCTAAAATCCACATTAAACTTCAATTGAATAATTAAAGAGACGTTCATAATGAGTTCTCTAATATTACATTTTTTAGGAGCTTATATTTAATTTCGTCCTCCTATCTTAAAAATTCAGCATCCTAATCTTAAAAATACCATCCACTCATGTTTTATCTGTGGAGTATTGGACCAGGTTTTTTGTCATTTTAATTCCATTACGATTCTTTCCGTAGTAGTTTTTTAGTAGTTTTTGGGTTTTGTATCCAAATTTTTGGTACAGGTTTAGTGCGGCTGTGTTTTCTACGTCCACTTCTAGCATGGTGAATGTCACTCCTCTCAATTTGAATTCAGTTTCTAGTGCTTGCAGTAATCTCGTTGCTATTCCTCTTCTTCTTAATTCCGGTTTAACATCCAAACTGTATATTCTACCAATATTGTAAGGGATTTGAATGACGCCCACAATAAATCCGATGATTATCCCATTGATTTTAGCCTTAAGGAAAACAGAATTAGGCTGAATGATCAAATATTTCAGGAACGGTTTTGGGAAAGTGTTTTCTGGAAAACACTCTCTCTCGATTTTATAAAGGGTGTCTAACTCCTCTTTTTCAGCTCTTTCGATTACAAATCCGTCCATAGATAAATGTTACTCGCTGGTGCATATATTTTTTTAAAAAACTTTTCCAAATTGACTTTTTGGTTTGAAAATTTTAACATGTTATTATGTAACAATGCAACATAATAAAAAGAATTATAAGCATAATTTGCTAAAGTTTATTTGGAGAACGATTAATATCTGAGGTCATGCATTTGGGAAACTGGAAAGTTCAATTCGATTCCCCGATGGAAAGTCTGGTGTTTGACGATACCCGGCGAGAGACTGGAAAAGACATATTGAGACCCCTCTTTCTTCAGTATCTGGCTAATGAAAGCGAAATAGTGAGGAGCGGAATGAAAGTTATAGATCCAGAGGGTAAAACTCGTTATTCCGATACGTTTTTCGTAATATCTCTAAAAGACGAATCAGGAGAGGTCACTTTACTGTTTGAACACTGGTTAAACCTAGGTATACGTATGGTGGGTGTTATTGATGGCCTTAGGAGGGCGCAGAAGATACTAGAACACCTTCAGGATATTATAAAGATAGACAATTACAAAGAAATTAAAATTATTCTTCCCCCAACTTACAGAATAAGTACTAGAAGTGTTAAAAGCACTATGAGAAACTGTTAATTATCCTCCAATTCTCTGCGTATTTTTGTATTTTCTCTTATTAGGTTTTTCAAAAATAATAGGTTTTACCAAATTTAATAATGCAGATGAATTGAATCTAGAAAAGAATAAAAATGGCTTCTTTATTGTTAAACTCGAGAGTTTTCAAAATTTTTCAGGAAATAAACTTCCCTGAATTATTAAATAAAAAAGTCTTGCTTGGATGGCCCCTATACTAACTAGGATCTACTATATTTTTTGGGATTCCTAGTTTTGGGCTTTTTTGAATCATAGCGCTAGTTTAGATTTGATAATTTTTGAAACCGTTTGGTATGCGGGATTGTTGTCTGGCAGTTTCAGTAATGATTTTCCTTCTAGATTGTATTGTGCTAATTCATCGTCTGGTGGAATGGTTCCAATATATTCGAGGTCGTATTTCTGTGCCTGTTCTTTTACCATGGGTTCCAAGTCTGGTGTTATTCTATTGCCTACAAGGTATATGTGTTCGAAATTCGATTTAAGGGCCTTTGCTAAGTCTCGTATACGAGCAGCGGTTTGAATTCCCATTCTTGAAGCATCAGAAATTAGAAACATATAGTTAATATTCTTACTTGTTCTTCTACTTACATGTTCTAAACCCGCAGGCAAGTCGAGTAGAGCCAATGAATAGTTTTTTGTTAATGTATCCATAATCTTGGTTAGCAGATTATTAACGCTGCAGTAACAGCCCTCACGCTCGGTTGCTCCCATGACTAATAAATCGAAACTTTCTCCCTCTTGCAATACACTAAAAATCAGGGATTCTAAATACTCTCCTTTATTAACTCCCGGGGCCATTTTATTCATCTTTTCTTTAAAATCATTTACCACCGTTCCCACGGTCTTTTTCACATTAACACCCAAAACTTCGGGCATATTAGAGTCAGCGTCGCCGTCAATTACCAAAATGTCCCTATTGTTAGATTTCAACAGAGTTTTTAGAGCTAGAGCTAGAAAGCTTGTTTTTCCAACTCCACCTTTTCCGGAAACGGCAACTATTTTTGCTACCTGCATCAATCCATCTCCCAATTATATTTGTTAGGTTTACATGTTGCCGATAAAGCGGAGAGATAAATACTTTTTGTGTACACAAAACTAGTTATTTTTATTTTCCAATTATTTTTAGTGAACAGTATTTCTTTTTTATTTGTTGTTTTAATACCAAATTTTATTAGTGGGTTTAACTTCTAAATTGTTAAGGGTGCCTTCATTTTTCTTAGAAGGTGAGGAAAGATGTCTTCTTGGAAGGTGCGGATAAATTCCCTTGGAGACACTCCTTACGAATTTTCGGATACTCGGCGAAATACTGGTAAGGAGGTTCTTAGGCCGGAATTTTTGCGCGATTTGGCTCAAAAGGGACAAGTGATGGAAGAAGAATTGCATGTTATAGGGCCAGAGGGGAGAGGAAGATACACCGATACTTTTCTTATTATCTCTCTTAGCGATAAAAGAGGAGGATTTATGTTACTTATGGAAAATTACATGGTGGGTATAAGAATCATCGGTGTTAGAGGCAAAGTTAATGTTTCTGAAAAATTAGTAGACCTTCTGCAGGATACTGTAAGGTACTCTAAGAATATTGATGTAAACATTATTATTCCTAAAGGTTATAAACTCTAAGACCTAAGGTACAAGAAGACTTCTGTTTTTACTCTATCCATTTCAAATTCTTTATACCCGGTATTATATCCTCGGCTCCGGTAATATTAATTATGAGAGTGTTTGTTTGGGAAGCTAACCAGTTTATCAAGCTCTTAGCATACTCCAATTTTTTCCTTTTTATTGGGGTCATTGCCCTGTCCCTTTTGTAACTTGGTTTTGAATATCTTCCAATATAATCACCAAAATCAAAACCTGCTAAAAGTATTGTTTTTGCATCCATGGAGTCGGCTAGAAATATGGCTCGATCCCCGTCAGTGAATCCTGAAAAATTGAATACATGAGTTAATGGTTTTGTTTGTGTTGTTCCTATTACTATTCCCGGCATATTTTTTACATGCTTTTTGAGTGCCGGAATATTATCGCCGTGCGCGTGAACAACTAGAATAGCGCCCTTACTATTTGCTGAAATTATATCCTCTATGCGTCCATCCAAGTCTGAAACAATTATTTCCGGTAAAACATCTTCTTTTAGTAGTGCTGAGATTGCGCCGTCGGCGGCTATTTGGGTGCAAACCTTGTTTAGGCCGATTCTTTTTATTTCGGAAATGTTTCTCTCTAACGAGGGCCCACAACCATACACTAAAACACATTTGTTCTGTATTTTTTCTTTAAGAAGACTTGTCTGTTTTTCTGGATCTTGGTCTTCCAGCATTTTTTCCAAAATTTCTGCTGCCTCTGTATCCGCATCTTCACTGTATCCGAAATCTTTGATTATTCTTTGATACCAAGAATTCCACTTGCTATAGTTCAATTTCTTGGACATCTTTTGGTTCCTTCTTTATGAGGTCCATTACTTCTTCAAAGCTCGGTAGCGAAGATCTTGGTCCCAGTTTTCTTGTTGCTAGAGCCGCAGAAGCAGAGGCGAAAAGTACACAATCCTTTAACTCCTCAAACTCTTTTTCTTTTAATAAGGCGGTAATTAGCCCTGCAGCAAATGCGTCACCGGCTCCAATTTCGTCTACAGTTTTAACATCGTAGGCGTCTACATGGAAGCTAAAGTCCTTTGTATACGTGTCGCATCCTTTTGTTCCCCTGGTTATTATCAAAATGTCTGGGCCTCTTTCCAAAATTTCGCTTTTGCTCTCAATTCCTCTTTCTTTTAAACTTTGCCAACCAGTTTCGTTTATAATAAAAACATTTGTGTTTCTAAGTATTCCTTCTAGTTTTTCCAAACCTTGAATCAGGTAGTGAATGGTGGGACGGTAGACAATAGTTTTCCCCAGGTTTTTGCCATATCCCGCAATTAATTCGCTGATTTCCAGAAAGGTTTCGCCTATGTAGAAAATTTCGGGGTCTCTCATTAGGTTCCAGCTGATTTCGTCTGGGTTTGATATTGATAAAGCGGTATCCTTTGTGGCATAGATGTAGGTTCTTTTTTTCCCCGTTTCACTGGCTACAATGAAGCTCCTAGATGTTCTCTTATCTCTATCGATAATTACGCTTGAAACATCAACGCCCTCTTTTATGAAATCACTCAGAAGCTGCCATCCTGCCATATCCCCGCCCAGCTTTCCTATAAAGCTGGTATTCACACCAAGTCTTGAGAGGGCAACAGCTACATTACCTCCCGAACCTCCCGAAAACTCGTACAGCACGTACAAGAGTCGGGAACCTCCTGATTCACCCTTTTCCTCTAACAAGGAAAATGTGTCCAAGGCTACCGATCCGAATACGAGAACACTGGGAATTTCTAGGCTTGAAGATTCGGATAGTTTTATTAATCCCTCTCCCATGGATCTTGAGAAAATTGTGGCTAATCGACTGAAATCAAGGCCACTCTTTAAGCATAGTTCTAAAGCATTGTTAAGGTGAACACTAAAAAGCTCTTTCAACATTTCACCTAGATCGTTTGTGGAAAATTTTCTTTCAAACATGAGTAGTATCCAGCGTCCTATTGATGTAGGTTTGTAACAGATTATTCTCCGTCCCCCTTCTATCTGGAAATCCTCTTTGATGACATTCAATTCTACAAGGTTTTTCAGGTGTGCGAGAATAGTCTTATTCGAATAACTGAGTCGTCGTATGATGTCCTTTTGACACACGGTTCCCTCATTTATTTTTTCAAGAATGTCTATACTTATTGGAGAACCTAGAACTTCGGTAAGAAATTTCTTAAGATTTTCAGGTTCTGCGGGAAGAAAAATTATATAGGGCCAAATCTCATTTTCAGGGTTATTCATCAATCCTCCTCCTCAATTTTTTCAATAAACATTAGAGGAAAATCCAGCTCCGAAACGAAAGACATTCCCATATAAACTCGTGATTTTCTATATTTGGAAACAAGTTTGATTTGAAGATTCCTTCCACTTACTTCGCTATAATCGTATGGATGTGAACCTTTTTTGAGCTTACTTAAATCTATTTTCACTTCGACACTTTTGATGTAAGGTTGGAGCGAGATAGTCTTTTCTATCGCTTTTTCAAGCATGGAGCCAACTTTAGCATCTTTTGAAATGGGGGTTCCAACAAATTGATGATAAGCGGCGCCAAGTGATATAGCTCCTTCAAATATTGCTCTATCCCTATCTGTAACATTTTTTCCAAAATATCTCTTGGCCTTTGCCTCAAATTCTTCTATTTCAGACATGCCTAATCCTCTTTAAATTAACCATTTAGTTAGTTTTCTCCAGTATAGCGGTTATTTAAGAAAATTTGAATACTAGACATACCTATATTTTCCATTTATTGCTTCATTAATTTCTTTTTCCCAGTTATTTAGTTAAATTCCAGTTCCCAGCACCTATCTACAAATAACATGTTACTAATATACAGGTAAATTCATTTCGGGTATCTGAGTATCTTCTGGAGCCAATTCTATAGTTATTTCAATACAACTTAATATCTAAATAAGATTATTAATTAATTGATTTGGTATAACCTCCTTTCTGTGAATAAATGTTAATAACACCTCACCAATATAATCTTTAAAGGAGAAATCTGAATTAAGAGATAATTTATGTGTCTAACGTAAATGGAAGTTATAGATGAAGACATGATTCAAAATTTCTAGCATCTAATATTAAGATCTGGCAAAGCTTTGGAAAATGTTTGAAAAGAATATTTGAGGAGATTTAATTGGCGGATCTAGAGGGGTTAGTAAAAAAACTTTATGAAAAGAACTTTTCAAAAGAAGAAATTATTTCGCGTCTTGTGGATGAAATAAAAATTTACAAAGATTTAAGCGATAAGGAAGCTTCTGAACTAGCAGATGTGGTTTTTTCTGATACTTGGACTACTATTAATCAAAAAACTACCCGAGAAATGACAGACATATTAGATTACTCAAAATGCGAGGCAACTATGCATGATTTGGGTGTCGGTTGCCGCGGGGAAGGAGATTTTTTTGTCCATAGATTGCTTGCAAAGATAAGTGATGTAGGGATAAGAACTATTTTAGGTCCTCGTTCCCAGGATGATGCTGGAGCTGTTAAGGGTAAACATGATGTAATTGTGGTCTCTGTTGACGGAACTCATTCCCGGCTAACTGAGTTTCCCTTTATAGCTGGTTTCCATGTGACCCGAGCAACCATGAGAGATGTTTACATTAAAGGGTCGAAGCCGGTAGCGTTACTTACCGACTTGCATCTTGCAGATGACGGCGATATCGGAAAACTATTTGACTTTATGGCGGGCATAAGAACCGTTTCCAAATTGACGGACGTGCCTCTGGTTGCGGGCTCTACACTTAGAATCGGAGGAGACATGGTTATAGGGACTAGATTTGTTTCCTGTGTTGGAGCAGTTGGTGTCGTTAAAGAACCCCAACTTATTGCAGCAAGAACCAGAGTTAAGCCCGGAGACGACATAATCATGACCGAGGGTGCGGGAGGAGGCACCATAGCTACTACCGCTATTTACGGTGGGTTGCCCGAAGTTGTTATGGAAACTCTTAACATTCAATTCATAAAGGCTTGTGAAACGCTTATGGGGCGCCATTTGTTTAAGAAAATACATGCAGCGACAGACTGGACCAATGGCGGATTAAGAGGAGACTGCAACGAAATATGTAAAACCGCAGAAGTAGGAATGAGAATTCATGAGGAAAAGGTCGAAACGCTGGTAAATCCCCTAGTACTAAAAATGCTCCGTGACCTGAACATAGATTATCTAGGAGTCTCAATAGACTCCTTACTCATTTTCAATTCTCCCGAGTATTCAGAGGAAATTTTGTCAGCATTAAGAAACGCAAAAATAAAGTGTAATATTATCGGCACAGTAGTTGAAACCCCGAAAAGAGCTGAGTTAATATCTGATGGTAAAACAAAATCACTACAACCTCTCTACAGAGAGTCCGCTTACACCAAAGTAAAAAAATTTGTTGGAGAGGAATCACCACAAAATAAAGAAGTATTGATGAATAAAACAGCCCAAGCTGCACAAGAAGCTATCAAAAAATCGGAAAGAATAATAAAGGTTGTTCGCGCGCGAGAAACCTGAATTAAACTTGTGTGATTGTTAAAATTAAGAAATATAAGATAAATTTTATTTGGGCAGGCTTATTCTGAATTAAGGGCTTGAATTAGTAAAATCTGTTTTTTTTCAATTTACAGTCATTAAGAATCGCTTATACCGTTCTCCTCTATTATGAACAGTACTTCCGATTCGGGGAGGTAGGGGCTATCGACAAGTCTTGCTATTCTCTGATTGCCCTTACTTTTTCTAAGATATATTCTCGTAGTGCAGTTATGGGCAACAATGTGACCACCAACCGGGGCCGTGGGGTCTCCGAAGAAAGCGTCTGGCTTTGACATAACCTGGTTGGTAACTACTACCGCTAGGTTGTACAGTTCAGATAGTCTTAATAGATTATGAAGATGCTTGTTCAGTTTCTGTTGTCTTTCAGCGAGCATTCCTCGGCCAATGTATTCCGATCTAAAGTATCCCACCATACTGTCCACAATGATGAGCTTTATGTTTCTGCCCTTCTCTATTAACCCGTCTATGTTTTGGGATAGATATAGCTGGTGATCCGAGTTATAAGCTCGGGCATAAACGACTCGCTTCAAAACTTCTTGAGGTTCTAGTTCGAATCTGGTGGCGATCTGGACGAGCCTTTCTGGTCTGAAGGTTCCTTCCGTATCTATGTACACCGTGTCTCCATTGAGGCCTCCTTTTTCTTCTGGTAACTGGGCAGTTACGGCTAATTGGAGGCATATTTGGGTTTTGCCGGTTCGGAACTCTCCGAAAAATTCTGTGATACCCCTTGTTTCTATGCCTCCACCGAGTAATTGGTCAAGATTTTTAGTTCCTGTGGTGATTTGTGAGATTGTTTTCCTCTGCTCCAGAAACTCTTTGGCAGATATGAATCCTATGTTCAGCATTTCTCGAGCGGCTTCAATTATTCTACTGGCGGTTGTTTCTCCGATATCTGCTGCGGTGGAAAGTTCTTTAGGGGTGGCAACTGCTACCGCTTCTGGGCTTCTATAACCCGCTTCAGATAGTTTCTTCGCAATAGCTGGTCCAATTCCAGGTAGATCTTCTAATTGAGTAGGTGAACTCATATTAAGGTCCTCTACATGATGTTTCTTTCGGTGTTAAATTACACACTAGGAGTATATTAATAATTTGTATCCATATTACTTTAGATATCCCGATTCTGGATTTTAATCGACTCTAAACGCTTTTGGATGGGCGTGAGGCATATGAGCGCGGAAATATTTGAAAAATTAAAAATAATTCCCAATTGCATCTACGAAACTATATTCACTACCTATAATACTGATTTCGAGCCTAACGCAGCACCCATTGGTGTCAGCACACCAGATATGAAAAAGATTATCGCTAAACTGTACACATCAAGTCAAACATATAGAAATATCTTGGAAAAAAAGTGTGCTGTTATAAATATCACCAATGATTTGTCACTTTTCTACAAAACAACAATAGATAAAAAGAGTTTGGATAAAGAAACCATCTTCAAAAAATCGAAAAATGTAGCTGCGCCAATCCTAATTCCGGCATCGACTTACATCGAGGCGAATGTAGAGAGTATTCAAAGTATCGATAAAAATCGATTCAAAATAATATTTAGAATAGTTCATGCGGAAATAATGGACCCGTGCGCAACTCCAATATGCAGAGCCCCTAATTTATTATTAGAATCCATAATTCATGCCACCAGAATTGAAATATATGCTCGTAATGGGGAACAAAAAAAGGCTCAACAATTAATTAATCAGGTTAAAAAATATAGGGAAATAATTAATCGAATCGCAAAAGGAACAAATTATGAATCGCTAATGAATAAAACATGGAAAAAGGTCCAACAAGTTCAAATCTAATTAGAATATAAACGATTTTTTCGGAAACACAAAATCATTTTCCAGAGGGGGTGGTTCAGAACTTGAACTTGAAAAATATTCTACAAACTCGACTATTTCAATTATATGACCTATAATCGATTTTTAATTGGAAAGATTTATTAGAAAATTCACTTTTTTGTAGACAAAAGCACCGAATAAAATATGTTGGAGGATTAGTAGTGACCCTTTTATTCTTCACAACCGACGTACACGGCTCCGAGAAATGCTGGATCAAATTCTTGAATGCCGCAGAATTCTACAAAGCGGATGTTGTGATTATGGGCGGCGATGTAACGGGAAAACTCATAATTCCTATAGTTGAACAAAAAGACGGCACATATACTTCATCAGTTTTCGGAAACGACTACATATTAAACAATAAAAAAGAAGTAGAAGAAATGAAAGGCAAGATAAGATTCAGTGGATACTATCCTTACGTTTGTGACGGTGGTGAAGTAGAGGAGCTTGAGGCAGACAAAAACAAAGTGGATAAACTCTTTGACGTCCTCATGGTTGAAGAACTTAAAAGATGGCTAAGTATGGTAAATGGACGGGTAGACAAAAAAGTTAAGGTTATTGTATCACCCGGAAACGATGACAGACTTATTATTGATAAGGTAATCGAAGAAGCCGATGATGTAATTTATCCCGAAGAAAAAGTTGTTAAGATTGATAAAGACCACGAAATGGTTAGCTGTTGCTGGTCAAATCCCACCCCTTGGAACTCTCCAAGAGAAGTGTCGGAGGACGAATTGGGTAAGAGGCTTGAAAAAGAGTTTAAAAGAGTTGATAACTACGATAATTTAATTTGTAATTTCCATGTGCCGCCTTATAAAAGCAATCTGGATTTAGCTCCTAAACTTGACAAGAATTTACGAGTAAAATATGTTCTAGGTAAACCAGAATTTGTGCCGGTAGGTTCTAAATCGCTTCAGAAACTCATCAAAAAATATCAACCAAAGCTAGGATTACACGGACATATTCACGAGTCGTCGGGCGAGATAAAATACGGTAGAACATTATGTCTTAATCCTGGTTCAGAGTATGGTGAAGGCATCCTCAAAGGATATCTCATAGACTTGACAAAGGATAGAATTAAAAGACACTGGCGAGTAGAGGGGTAGACCTCAGAGGTCAAAAGGGTTATCTCGTAAAAAATCACATATTCATGTAATGCTACATCTCTTTTCTTTTACGTTTTCAACTTCTGCTTGTATAAATGTTAATACAAGTGTAGGAACTCTTTTTTACACAACCATAATCTTAAATAAGTGTCTTAGAAAAAACTAACGAAGAATAATTTAATTTGATTTAATGGGTGATGTTTTCCATGGAAATCGAGGAATATCTGAATAAAGTTGAGAAGAGAATACTTGAGAAGGGCAAAGTGGTTTCATTTTGGTATGAAAGTCAGAGGAATCTTGATTTGGGCATGGTCAAAGCTGATTTAGCTATAAAGGGCAATATGAGAAGAACAGGAGGATTTTTAGCAAAGATGTCAGCAGCTATGACTGTACCTGATTGGGATACTGGAGCAATATTTTTTACCGAGAAAACTAGGGAACCAAAAGTTTCTTCGATACAGCGTTTTCTACATGCGGCTAAACTCTATATGGCAAAAGAGGACATGACCTGGGCATGGCTTGGAATTCTATCTGAATATGGTTTTTCAGAAAGGTCGATAGATTTTGTTAAAAGATACCTTAAAAGAGAGATTGCTATTTTTCTGATTGACTTGAAAAATGACCAAATTATGACCCGCGATGCTAAGGATCCTGTTGCAAAAAATGGTATAAAAATTTTGGATCCTACTCAAGTGATAAAGCAGAGATTAGAGCCCCGAATATCGTTAAAAGGACGCAAAATTCTTTAAATCTAAACTATTTTCGAGTTCGATGAGTGGACGGGCGAATATTAATGCTTGATGACGAAATCAAAACAATTTCAGTAATAGGGCTGGGATACGTTGGCACCGTGACGAGTGTATGTTTCGCTGAAATGGGTTACAAAGTTATTTGTGTTGACATTGACAGAGATAAAATTGAATTAATTAATGAAGGCAAATCCCCCATTTTTGAACCAGAGATTCCAGAACTCATAAAAAAGACGTTAAACCAAAATAGACTTGTTGCAACAACTGATGCCCCGAGAGCGGTAACTAATTCCGAAGTCACATTTATCACGGTAGGAACCCCTATAGGTGAAGGAAAAATAGATCTAACCGCCATAAGAAATGCTTCAGAGCTGGTGGGAAAAGGGTTAGCAAGTAAGAATGCTTATCATGTTGTAGTTATTAAAAGCACCGTAATTCCCGGAACAACCGAGCGTGATGTTATACCATTAATTGAAGAATGTTCCGGTAAATCTGAAGGAGTCGAATTCGGTGTGTGTGTGAACCCCGAATTTCTCAGGGAGGGTGCTGCGGTATACGACTTTAGAAATCCGGACAGAATAATAATCGGAAGCCGCAATAAAAGAGCAGGAGACGCTCTAGAACACATTTTCAGAGGCTTTAATTCAACCATTAAAAGGACGGATATTCGAACAGCGGAAATGATCAAGTATGCTAATAATGCTTTTCTTGCAACCAAAGTTTCATTCATAAACGAAATTGCAAACATCTGCAAAGAATTTGGCGTGGACGTTAACGAAGTGGCTGAAGGGATAGGCTTGGACTTCAGAATCAGCCCACATTTCTTGAGGGCTGGTCCAGGGTTTGGCGGCTCCTGTTTCCCCAAGGACATGCAAGCGTTGATCTCTGCCTCAAAAAGCGTGGGTTATAATCCTATACTACTGACCTCGGTATTAGAAGTAAACCGGAAACAACCCCTAAAAATAATAGAACTTACAAAAGAGCTTTTAGGAAATTTGAATGAAAAGAACATCGCCGTATTAGGATTGTCCTTTAAACCCAATACTGACGATATGCGAGAGGCCCCCTCATTAAAGATAATTCCCGCCTTAATAGAGGAAAAAGCCAAAGTAACCGTATACGATCCTGAGGCAATTAATAACGCCAAAAAAATTTTTGGGGAAAAAATAAATTACGCTTCTAACGCCCTTGATGCCTTGAAGGAAGCGGATTGTTTGATAATAGTCACCGAGTGGGATGAATTCAAAAAATTGCCTTTAACAGAAATTAAGAGTGTGATGAGAAATCCCTTTATTGTCGATGGAAGAAGAATACTGAATCCGGAAGTTGTTACTAGGGCAGGCTTCAAGTACAAGGGAATAGGTTGGAAAGACTAGGACGCTGCGAGAAATGAGCTTTGAGATCCAAAAACGGGACCTAATGGGAAGAATTGGTCAAATTAAAACAAAAAGTGGAAAATTTCAAACCCCCACCCTACTTCCGGTTATTGACCCGAAAAATCTAATTGTTCCCCCTAACCTTCTGAAAACGGAATTCAAATGCGAGGCTCTTATTACCAATGCTTTCATTATTAAGAAGAATTTCTATGAGCGGGTGAAAGGAGAAGGGATTCATAAATTCTTGGACTTTTCAGACTCTGTCATGACCGATAGCGGAGCGTATCAGCTACTAGTATATGGTGAGGTTGATATTTCTCCAGAGGAAATTGTGAGGATACAGGAAGAAATCGACACCGATATCGCCATAATTCTTGATATACCTACAAGTTTGGATGCTAGTTTTTCAGAAGTAGAGAATGGTGTAAAACAGACCATTAGAAACGCCGAGGCCAGCTTGGCTCAAAAAATCCGGGATGATATCCTCTGGGTTGGACCGGTACAAGGAGGAATCCACCTGAGTCTGGTTGAGCATTGTGCGAGAGAAGTTGGGAAACTCGGCTTTGATATGCATGCGATCGGTAGCGTAACTCAGCTAATGGAAAGATATCAATTTGAAAAATTGGTGGATCTGGTTATGACGGCAAAACAGAATCTGCCTCTAGAAAGACCGGTTCACTTATTCGGGGCTGGTCACCCCATGATGTTTTCTCTGGCTGTTGCTATGGGTATGGACACGTTTGACTCGGCTGCTTATGCACTATACGCAAAGAACAACAGATATCTAACTCCTACGGGAACTGTGCGATTGGAAGAACTAAAATACGATATCTGCGTTTGCCCGGTTTGCAGGGCTAATCCTCCTCAAGAACTACTAGAAAAACCCATAATAGAAAGAGAAATTCTATTGGCAAAACATAACTTGTACGTCTCATTAATGGAAATCCAAACAATCCGTCAATCCATCATGGAGGGAAGACTCTGGGAACTATTAGAAATCAGGGCTAGATCCCACCCCACATTACTAGAGGCTCTCAGGCGACTAGGAAAGTATAGCGATGTATTGGAAGTTTTCACACCCACCACAAAGCCTCACGCAATCTTCTATGGAGGACCAGAAACGCTAAAAAGACCAGAAGTCACCCGCCACCTGAAAAAATTGGAAACGCTTCCTCAAAATAAAGAAACCGACATACTCCTAATACTATTAGAACCAAAAACCAAACCCTTCTACAAATCCAAAGAACACAATCAAATACTCAAAATACTCACAGATCTTCCGGAGAATCAACAAAAAAGAATTCAGATAACGACCAAATCAACAATCTTTGGATTAATTCCATTGGAACTAGAAGAAGTTTATCCCCTATCACAGCACATAAACCTGGAACCAGACCCAATAACAACCAAACATACGTCCCAAACTATAACAAAATACCTAACTACTCATAACTACCAAAAAGTAATTATTCCCATAACACCAGAAGAGGAGACGAGTTTCGAACTGATTAGAAAAGTCTGCCATGAAAAAAACATCGAGCTGTACACAATCAATGTGGAAGAAGAATCAGGCTTAAATTACCTAAAATCTTTAGAAGAAATTCTAAGGAAAGTAACCCAATGCGAGAAATAAAAAAAGAAAAAATTCCACGGGTCGACGGAGCCGGTATATTTCTTGACCTTGACAACTTCAAAGAAATTATGAAAAAAATGGGATGGAACGAATACAAACCCAATGCAATCACCGGAAGCCTTAGTCAACTGGTACAAATTTTTGCCGCAAAACATAACGCCAACATTCTATGGGGACTAGATCAAGAAAGAGGAACAGAGGAAACTTATCTGGAGATTGTGGAGCCGGACCCGGATGAATTATACGCCGATCTAGAGGAGATTAGAAAAAAAATAGAGAAACTCGGAAAAGAAACAAAATCTAACGCACACCTAAGTATAGGAGTAGCCTACGGAAAAATTAGATACGTAAAACCCCGAAGCAGAAGGGAGCTTATCAGAACCCCACTGGGAAACAGAGCGTGGAGAGCTCTAAAAAAGGCTAAAAAAACTGGTGGGAACATAATAGTTCAAATATAGTTTATAAGAGATGATTAACCAATTTAATTTGGTTCATCTCTTGTAACTTGAAGATGGAGAGAGAAGCTTTGAATAAGGTTGAAAAATTTCTCAAATCGGTGATTGAAGATCCTTCTAAATGCGGCGAGTTTGAATTTTATTATGTTGATGGCCACACTTCATTTCACGGGCGCACCACAATATCTATAAAATTTTCCGAGTACATAAAAAAAGAGCTCCCCCCAGGAAACCCCCCCGAGACAATAGACGAAAATGAAAAAACCCAAATTAAAAAAAATCCATTAAGCGAAGAGACCGCGAAGAAATTCATTCAAGGACTAATCTCTGAAAAAATTTGGGAATTGAAGAATTGCAAAAAATTCGGAGAGCCTGATGAAACACAGCCTGTTTTTCAAATCAAAAAGAATAACTCTGTAATCTGGGAAATAACAATCTGGCACAACTGCATAAACCAGGATAAAAGAGCAAAGGCAATTTACACATTAATGACCGCAACCCTCCCGAAATAACCCAAAACAAAAATATTATTTACAACTTTTATAAATACAATGTTGCATTACCCAAATAACGGTAATTATTTGAATACGGGTTGATAGCGTTGGTGTGTGAACTTTGCGAGCTTAAAAAGGTCTCTACTTGGTTTTTCGAATGCGAGGATTATGTTATATTGGAATGCGACTTATGCCGAGTTCCTATGGTGGTTTTTCGCTCGCACGAAGAGGTTCCAGGGGAACTTTATGAAAAGGCGAAAGCTAAGTGTCGCGAGCTTTTTGGGGAAGTTTATTTTCGCATGTGGCGGGGTTCTATACCTGATCATCCCCATTTTCACGTGGTCGGATATAAAACGGTTTATAAATGAGGATTATCCTATGAGAACTCCTATAAATTTTTAATTTACTCTATTGTTCTCCCTCATCTTCAAAAAAAGAATAAAAGGTAGAAGCGAAGGAGTCGTCCCTTGTTGTGAAAGTGTTTTTGTGTTGTTAAATACGTGGGATCCCTAAATCCTTTCCAGAATCGTTTGAATCTTCGGAAAATACCGGGAATAATGGCTCATTGTCTCTGAGAATGCTTGGTTTTCTGCCGTAATCCGTTAAGGGTTCAATGGATGGCAGATCGGGCATTATTTCTGCGGGGCCCAAAAGCTGTGGACTGGTAACACCGGTCAGAATCAGGATGACTCTTATCATACCGTTGGCTCGGGGATCATTTCTGGCGCCCCAGATCACGTCGGCGTCATCAATCATTTTATCGGTGATGAGCTCAGCAACACCGGTGGCTTCTGCTAGGGTTAAATCCGAGCCTCCGGTAACGTGTATTAGGGCACCCGTTGCACCCACTATGTCCACATCCAGCAGTGGGCAGTCCAAGGCGTTTCTAACCGCTCTTTCCACACGGTTTTCGCCTTCAGCCTCTCCTATTCCAACCATAGCGACCCCGCCATCAGTAAGAATGCTGCGTACGTCTGCATAATCCAGATTAATCAAACTCGGTATGGATATACACTCGGTTATTCCCTTAACCATGTTTGCTAGTATTTCGTCCGCCACGCTGAATGCTTCTTCAAGGGGTAGATTCGGAACAAGGTCTAAGAGCCTATTATTATCTATCACCACCACGGTGTCCGAATAGAGTCTGAGTTTTTTAAGTCCCTGTTTAGCCTTTATTATTCTCCCTCTTTCCACATTAAAGGGCATAGTTACAACGCCGACAACTATGCTCCCCATCTTTTTGGCTATGTCTGCAATAATAGGTGCGCTGCCGGTGCCGGTTCCGCCTCCCATACCAGCAGAAACGAATACCAAGTCTGCGTCGGAGAGGATTTCGGCTAATTCTTCTCTACTCTCTTCCGCTGCGGCTTCTCCTATTCTGGGATATCCTCCAGCACCCAGGCCTCGGGTTGTGTTTCTTCCGATTAGCAGTTTGAGGTGGGCATTGGTGACATCTAAATGCTGCTGGTCGGTGTTAACCGCAACGCATCTTGCTCCCTGGATTCCTATTTGCATTATTCGATTCACTGTGTTGTTTCCCGCGCCTCCAGCGCCTATTACTAGTATTCGGGCGGATCCTGTTTTTTTGTTGGCGCCCAGTTCTTTGTCTGTTCTAGCGTTTTGCAGCGCATCTTTAATAATACTATTTATGGTCATTGGAATCCCTCTAACTCACTGTTTTGTGGGATCTCTTTAGTGTGATGCGCTCCTGAAAAAAAGCTGTCTTTCCCATAACTCTCTTTTAAGTAGGTCTCTAACTGCTACTCTAATTGCTTCGCTTCTGTTTGGGTATACTTTACTTTTTACCAGTTGTTCCAATCCGTCGAGGTATGCC
>DXJA01000173.1 GCA_019056875.1 Candidatus Jordarchaeum madagascarense | reverse complement strand
TTGCTTGGTAAACCTGATGGCGTCAAAGTACCGGATACCAAAAAAGAATCTATTTTCTAAAGAATTTATAAAAAAAGTTTCTAAACCTCCGAAATGGATATAATTTTCCCCAAAAAAGTGGCCAAAAACGATTTTTTACAAGGCGAAATTAGTATTGTAGATTTATAATGGGCAATAAAGGGAAAACAACTTGACACAGTCAATGAAATAGTGGTCCATAAACATTAAAATAAAAGTATATCTAGCGAAGAACAGTAAGACCAATTCCATTATGACGTGTTAAACCATTTAGAATAGGTCCTTTATTTCTTCGCTCACCAGTAAGTAAATTAATACCAGTAAGTTTGCTGCAATCAGAGGAAGCGCCATAAAATCTATCAGAAACAGAGCGGAAAAAATAAAGCTTACAACTGATTGCACAATTGCCAAATAATAGGCCCTAGGTTTAAGATTAGAAAATGTAACAAAAATAAAGATGCTAAAGCCACCCCAGCCTATTAGAAAAACAAACCTTAAAAGATTAATGTTCACCCAAACATTCAACATATAGTTTGAACCAAAAACCAAAAGAAAAGTCTTAAGGTTTGAGGAAAAAGATAAAAGCAAACTGGTTAGAGGCAAAAAGCCTTCAAGCTGCAACCAGAACAGCATTGTGAATACCCCAAAAATAAGCATCACAATACCCTCAAGAAAAAGAATAATAGACACCAAAACAACATTCAAAGGCGGTTTTCCTGACATTTCAGATCCTCATAAATTATTGCCTAATATTTTTAATATTCTCACATTTAAGTTTGATTGTTACAACCTCGCTTAAAAAAATTTGCTAACATAAAACAATCAGTTCTCACAAAAGTAAATACTTTTATATTTTTTCTTACTTTTAAAATAGTATTTTAGTAAGCCTTTCCATAAGAAAATTGGTCTAAAGAATTTAAAAAAAGTTTAAAAAAGAAAAATTTAAATGGTAATTGAAACAAGAATAAATGTTAACATAAAATCTCTGATAAAGAGGGCAAACGGGAGGTACATAAATGGCAAAAAAACCAGTAAAAAAGAAAGCCGAAGAAGGAGACACAATACCAGAAGAGAACATGGTCTTTATTGGAAGAAAGCCGACAAAGTAGATTCACTTTTGTGTTCTACGTCGATTGAGTTATGTTTTGGCCTGTGTTATTCAGTTTAATCAGGGTGCTAAGGAAGTTAGAATCGTTGCGCGTGGTAGGGCGATTTCTAAGGCTGTTGATGTTGCGGAGATTGTGCGTCAGCGTTTCTTACCTGAGGGTGTAAAATTGGGTAAGATTGTTACGGGCACTGAGATTCTTGGAACCACTGCTGAGGATAAGCGAAACGTTTCTACGATCGAGATTCAACTCCTAAAAGCTTAAAAGGTTTGGATAGGTGTATTTAACTAGAAACAAAACATAAGTTAGACACTTCACTAATTAAAGGCAAGTGGCCTATTCGGGTTTTTATTAAAGTGGAGTGTTCAAATGTTTTTCTTTAAACTTGATTAGTCTTGATAAAGAATGTGTAACAACATTTACTTGTATTAGTACAAAAATATGCTGGGATTAGTATTGACAAGTGCTGAACGGGATAAAATTAATGAAAAAATAAGAAGACGTAATGAACCTATTTTGGTGGAAAGTAAGGTTTTAGAGGATTTCAAGTGTGGGAACTGTGGAGCGCCGCTCTCAATCCATGTTTATTTTAGAGGGGACAAATACGAGCGGATAGTGGAATGCAAAGTTTGTGAGATAAGTTTTCCGCTTGAGGGCGATCAGAAAGCTATTAGTGAGGAGTATGGCCCTGTTAAGAGGAATATTCAGAAAAAAAAGGATAGCGGCCGCAAAAAAGAGAGCATGGTGGAGCGGCTAGTGAAGCAATGGTGAGACAGGTCAGATTCAAGTGCATCCAGTGCGGTAATTGTTGTGAGGATAAGAATTCTATAATAACAATTACCCATAAGGATATTATCCGTCTGGTCAATTTTCTAAAATGTGATTTTAAAGAACTTTTATCGAAGTATATTGGTTTCTATCAGGTTAGAGAGGAATTCGAAGAAAGACTGGTTTTTCCCGCTATTTCTACATTTAAGGGTAACGCCTTCCTAGGGTTAAGGAAAAAGAGTGATGGGTCCTGTGTTTTTTTAAAGGATAACCTTTGTGAGACATATACGGGAAGGCCTATGGTTTGCCGAAGTTTCCCCTTTATATTTGAAGTAAAAAAGGGATGGCTTTCCTGGGGTCTCATGGCGAAAGCGGAAGAGATTTGCCCCGGGTTAGGACAGGGTGAAGAGGTCTCTGAAAAAAGTTTGGAAAAATTCGGAAAAGAAATAATGATTGAAATAGAGGAATATAGAAAAATTGTTAAATATTGGAACCGCCACAGAAAAGTTGAGCAACAGGATCCGGTTTTACTGGTTATGACTTTTTTCGAAAAAGCCAATGTCTCTTCCTCTCGATCAACTTGAAAATTTAATTTAAGCTTTTTAGGTGTAGATTACAATTTTTATAATTACAGCTTTAAACCCGTGCCCAATAAACAGAAAAGGGTGGAAAAATTTTTTAGAAAGCTTTAATCAATTCACCTCAGAGGTAAGAATGGTAGAAAAAATTAGAATTTAGGAGGTAAAAATACCTATCCTCAGGTATGAGGATAATATTTAATAACACAATTTACCATAATAGTAATGCTCGGTAATTAGGGGAGTTGATAAATATTGAAATTGGAGGAAGCGGCCCGGAAGGCATTTGAAATTTTGAAAGAAGCAGGCGATAATGGAATATATAATCTTGAACTTGCACAGAAACTGAGAGTCCCAAAAAGACGGGTGTACGACATAATAAATCCACTTAAACCTCTGGGATTAATCGAGTTAAAAAAAGAAAAAGGAAAAACCAAAATCTACTGGTCGTCAGAAAAAGAGGCGATGCTTAAATCAGGAAAAAAGGAGCTCCCGGAAAAAGAAGAAAACCGCGTAAAAATTGAAACTGTAAAATTGAAAGAAAAGGATAAGTTTATTGAACCGGAGTTGGGAGAGAAGGGAGAAGAAAGCTTCAAATTTAATTGTTCGGTTCTGAAAATAAGTTGTGGCGAACCGGCAAAATCCTGTAGCGTTTACCATGACGGATTCGAGGTAGTTGTTGAAACTGACGGGGAAAGTCTCATAGTGAAAACTGAATCATCAAAAACAAAAACGCCAAAAATTCAAACAGTATTTTAATTCTCAAAAATCGCCAAAAAAAACATAAAAATAAAAAAATAAGGGAAGCAGTTGAACAGAGAACGGCACAGTTAAAATTTAAATAAGCTCCATCTTAATTATGCTACCTCTTTTCGCCTTTTCAAATATCTCCATATTATTAGTAATATTCCCAACAATATTGACCTCAGAATAGGGCTCAATCTTATCTAGAAATAGCGCGACCGCGTCTCCGATCGGCCAGTAAGCTATTGTTCCCTTTTGAACTTCTTTTGTTGGTTTTTCCAACCCCTTTTTGATGCCTACATTGAAGTATACTTCCTTTTCCTGCCACACGTTTGCTCTACTTGAAATGGGAAGAACGTCTCGAAGGGCTTCTACGGTTTTTGGGGCATGAATTCTGTTAAGTTCACCCTCCGCTTCGCCTACTCCTTCTATTATGAATTTAACTTTGAATCGTGACAAACTTTCAGACATGATAGATTCCCCGAATTATT
>DXJA01000172.1 GCA_019056875.1 Candidatus Jordarchaeum madagascarense | reverse complement strand
GATGTATACGAACCAAGATACTTTTTGGATGGAAATGTGGCAAAGGATTTCGATCAACTAGAGCCTGAAGAATGGGAGAAAGTTGCGGGAATACAACTCAGAGCTGATCTTCAACCGTCACATATACTCCGAATATTCGGTAACCCTGACCATGAGGAGTGGAGAATCCCTGGAGTTAAAGTTTTCAATAAAGATTGGAATGCGGAGGATACTGAAATTGAGCAGACAACACTATTTGAAAAAGTGACAAAAATGGCGGAAGTCGTCCATGAGTACAAACAGCGGCAGCCTAGTGGTGAAACAGAAAAAAGAGAAACCATAAGGGGTTATTATGAAGTACATAACACGATTCTTGAATTGCTTGCTGAAGATACTAATTTTGATAAAAAGCCATTCTACTCAGTTGTGGATGGGTTTAAGGCTACAAAAATACAGAATCGTTTAAGAAATGCGGTTTTAAGATTTGTCAAAAGTCTCCCCCAAATGTACTTAGAGGGAAGGGAGGCACTTGCTAGCAAGCACTTTATGCCAACGATACATCCGATGACCATGTACTTTCTTCTACAAGCAGCAAAATTTCTTGGAACTATGAAACAAGGGACTATTCCTGTTGGGGAAGCTCTCATAAAAGCCTTAAGGGATAAAAGTGAGGGTGTTCGAGAAGAGGCAGCAATTGCTTTGGGAAGATTCCACGATTTAGATGCTTTGGGGCCGCTCCTTCAGGCTCTTGAGGATGAAAGTTACTTTGTTCGAAGGGGAGCAGCTTGGGCTCTAGGAGAGATGGGTATTGCAATATTGGGGGGTTTGATCGCACGCGCTTTTATAGATAAAAAATTCGATTCTCAAAAGATAGATTTTCAAAAGATATCTACTGGAGCTCTGGGTGAGTTGGAGAAAAGAGGAGTGATAGAAGCTCTCGTTAAAGCCTTAAATGATAAAGAACGCGATGTCAGGTTTAATGCGGCGATATCTCTTGGAAGGTTCGGAGATAGAAGAGCAGTAGAAACGCTTGTTCAAGAGCTAGATGATAAAGATAACATTTTTAGAAATGAAATAGCAGAGCTTCTTGGTGATTTAGGAGACGGGAGGGCAACGAAATCTCTTCTTCAAGCTCTAAAGGACGAAAACGAGGACGTTCGATATAATGCAGGAGAAGCTCTTGAAAAGATAAGAGATAGTGGTGCTGTGGAACCTCTTATTTTGGCTTTAAATGATGAAAATATGTGTGTTCGAAGGGCTGCGGCATGGAATCTTGGGGAATTAGGGGACAGTAGGGCTGTTGAGCCGCTCATACAAGCTTTGAGAGATGAAGATTACGATTCTCAAATTCTTATAGCCGAGGCCCTTGAAAAGATAGGGGATAAGCGAGCTGTGGAGTTCCTCATCAATGAGCTAAAGTCACAAAATAAATACTGTAGAAGGGGGGCGGCGCTGGCTCTGGGAATGCTAGGGGATAAGCGAGCTGTGGAGTTCCTCACTCAAGCTTTAAAGGATGAAGACAAGTTTATTCGAGAACTCACGGAAGAGGCTTTACAGCGCATAGCTCAGAAGAATCCAAAGAAGAACGGTTAGATTTCGCCCTAAAAAGGAGCGTTGATATATGTAATGTAAATCGGTGGGTTAGCAGGAAATGTTAATTATGCCGGTAAGGAATCGAAGATTTACTCTAATGCGGTTAGCGATTTTGTTTATTTAATATCGGTAAAGAACAAGTTGGTTGGTGATCTTGGAAAGGCATTAGTGTCGATAGAGGCCCGAAGTTTATGGTAAGGTGGTCGGTGAGTTCGGGTGGTCTATCGGGAGGTCTCAGGCAGACTTTGGGTGGTGGAAGGCCTGAGGTTTATTCTGAAGTGGTTGGTGAGGGTGATGGGTTGTTAGAGGGTTTTTAGAGAAAGTTTGTTTCGTCATGTATAATATGTTTATCATAAAAATGAAGAGTAAGGAGAGTGGGGTTGGTCCGATTTTGTTGCTTAATTTTTTCTCGTTAGCTTCTTTCTCTTTTTTTACTTTTTGTATGGTTTTTGGTGGGTTGTTTGGAATGGTTTGGTTGGGGTTTGTTGCGTAGGGTTTTTATACGTCAATTGTCTGTATTATTTTTGGTGTATTTGTTTGAGTGTAATCACTTTTCGGATTAGTCCTGTTCTTAAGAAGATGTTGGAGGAGATTGTTAAGGAGAGGGGTTATCGTTCGCTTAGTGAGGCTTTGAATGAGGCTGTGGAGATGTTTGTTGCAGAGAGGGTGAGGTGGAAGGATAGGCGTGAGGTTTATGAGTATTTTAAACGTAAGAACAAGAAACCGAAAGGCTTGGAAGACGTTCAAGAGGAGGAGGGTCTTTGAGCGTTTATTTGGAGGCGTCTGCGCTCTGGGCGATGTATTACGGTGAGCCTGGGGGTGATAGGGTGGTCTGGGTTTTGGATAGTTTTTCCTCTTTAACTCTTGAGTGGACACTGCTGGAGTTGGGGAGGGCGGTGTCTAAACGTTTAAATGAAGGTGAGATTGTGGAGGCGGAGGCTGAGGAACTGGAAATGTTTATTCTGAGTGATTTTAGGAGGTTAGTGGGGGAGAAGAAAATGAGTTTGGTTAGGGTTTCCTGGCCTTTGATAAGGGAGGCCTATATGTTGATTAGGCCTTTTAACCTCTATGCTTCTGACGCGGTGCATATGGCTACCGCTATACTGAAAAAAGTTAGAGTTATGCTGGTTGATGACTTTCACTTCAAGCGTCTAAGTGGAAAAGTGAGCGAGCCACGCATTCTGCCGATTACCTCATCGGGGGATGAGATTAAGAAGGAGGTAGAGAGTAAATGGTAGGGATTTTGGTGAACTCCTCTATAAAACTAGTTTTAGATTGGTTTATTTCGGATTTTTAAAGGTGTCTGTTGCTGCTGGTGTATAGAAGATATTGTTTTTGGTTTTTTGTTTAGGTTAGATTATGTCTTTTTTTTTGGCTCTGTTTCTCCAGTATTGGCCGTACACTAGTAGGATTGCTGCTGTGACGAGGCATGCGGTTACGATTATGAGTGATATGAAGACGTCGTAGTTTGCGTATTGTCTAAGTAGATAGTGGAGTGCTACCCAGGCGTAGCTGAATGTTAGTATTCCTATGCTGGCGAAGGATATTCCGCCTTTTAGTAGTTGGTTTCCATAATGTTCTATGTACTCGTTGAAGATTTTTTGGACTTCGGTCCATTGTTGGGTTTGTTTTTGTTTTTTTAGTTCTTTTTCGGTTTTTTGAGCTTGGTTTCTTATCCATTTTAGTCCATAGTAGTTTATTATGTATCCTGTTGCGGTTAGGATGGAACCGATTATGAGGTATAATCTTATGTAGTCGGGATAAATTGGGAGTATGGGGAGGAATATCATTCGGGAGAGTATTCCGATGGAGATGATTAGGACTCCTAAGCATGTTGTGAGTGTTCCCCATAGTTCTATTTCTCTTCCGGTTTCGAAGAAGGCGTGTTTTGCTATTTGTTCGCTCATCAATTTTATCACCTTTGGAGAAATAATGTTGGGTTTAGCAACTTCTTTGAATGTTAGACCATATAAACTTTACAGCTTGCTTTACGGCTTTTCTGGTAACCGTGTGAACTATCTGATTTTCGTTAGAAGACTTTATACGAAATACTATTTTAATTCTTACATTAGGTAATGATTCTTTC
>DXJA01000171.1 GCA_019056875.1 Candidatus Jordarchaeum madagascarense | reverse complement strand
ATAAAAACCTTTAAAAACAGGTAAGGGAATATTTCCAATAACTTATGAGGGAAAGAAAATATAGGAAAATGAGGTGAAATCAAAATGAATGGGATGTCACCTCTTAAACAGATGTGGACTTTTCTAATAGTAGGTTTAATTATTCAATTCTTTGGAATATTTCTGGCAGGCGGAAATGCTTACGTGCCAGTCGTCGGGGCAGTGTTATCCATCATTGGCCTCAGTTACACGTTCAAAAAAGCGAATTTTTACACATTCATTGACTTGTTAATATATGGGCTGATCACACTGGTAATAGCAATTGCTACTGCCATTGAGTGGTGGAATCTAATTCTTGCGATACCCAGTCTTAGCGCAGCAGCTATGGCGTGTTACCTCTCTATTTCCTCAAAATTTGAAGGAAAACCTGTAACAACCACATACAATCCCAAAGAACAATTACTATACCAATTTACGAGGTTTCAATTATATAAATTAGCTAAACAGAGCAACATTTCTCCTGTTTCTATGAAATGGAGAAAAGAAAAAATTGTAAAAACCATTTCCAATAATTTAAACCTCAAGGATATTGAACTCCAAGCATTAACATTCAATGTACCTGAGGAAGAAGAAAGAAAAAAAGTTAAAGGTGCTCAAATAACCCCCACACTTGGGGGAGCATTACTAACCATTAGCGGATACATAACCTTGGCCACAATATACTCAATCATACCAGTGGCCTTTCTCGGAGGAGCTATGCTTATTGAAGGATTAATGGCTCGAAAAGGATTAATCCGTTCAATTTAAAAGGATAAAAAATCAGAAGAAGAAACAAAAATCACTTCGGTATTTACGGGTGAAACCTTATGTTCATTGAACCATGGTCTTTGCAACCTTCTCTAGGATACTTACTAATTATCCTCGGAGGTATAGCCGTAATTTGGCTAATCCTAACAGTTGAGTATAACCCCCGATACTCCAAATTCCAAATTGCTGTAGCGATTATCTTACTATCCTTCTTTTTAGGATTCGGAATCCAAATCGTACTCAATTCACTTGGATTGTAAGTATTTTTACTTTTGTCCAATTACACGGCAAATCCTCAAAAATTTGGTTTTTGTAGTTTTCAAACATTAGTGGAAAATAAAGTTAAAATTCAACCTGATAATTTGGGAATAATGAAAATATACAGATAAGGGGTTAACACTTAATTCAAATTAGTTTTTTCATCCAAAATGGCCTTTAGGTTATTTTTGAATTCGGTAAAGCCATTTAGAGTGTCTTCCTTAGGTGCGATTAAGAAATCTTCGATGTTTGAAATCATTATGTCTGTTTCTCTTGACTTCGTAGCCTCGCCCGTTGTGATTATGGCCTTAATTATTTTTCCCGGCTTTTCTTCTCTTTTCCGATAGGCTCTCAATATGGTCTCTTCTATTAACGCCATTTTGCCAATACTTTTTATCGCATCATCATATACTACCCAGTTGTAAGGAGCTAGATGTTTGCATTCAATAATTAAAAAATTATCATCCTTCTCGGCAATAATATCAACTTCATGTCTACCTCCTTCTACCCCGTGAATTTCAACATTAAATACTGCGTTCCAGCCATTTTCAATAAGTTCATAGGCGGCGTAGCCCTCCAACATCATTCCTTCCTCCCAAGCGACTAGAAAAACCTCATTCAACTTATATACAATAGTATTAACAAGACGATGATCTTTCCCAAAACATAGATTTACTTCGTCAGTTTGATTTGGACTTACAACATAGCTTCCGCAATCTATACAAAATACACCATATTCTACCGGTTTAAAAACCTCTTTTCCGATTTTTTCCGCTACTTCCGCTATTTCCATAGAAACCTGGTAAATTGTTAAGTCCTGCCCATATAGTTTGGATAATCCTCGTCCAAGGCTTTTGATGACTGCTAGATAATTGTTTAAAATACGGCTTCCCGAAGGTGAAAATTTTTTCATCTCATTCATTAATTCTTCTTCGGAGCATTCTGATTTTAGACTAACTAGTAATCCAGACTCGATCGGGTATATGGCGAAGTCTTCTGGATTTACCTCTCCCTTTTTTATCAGTAGTCTAGGTTCAGCGATTGATATTTGTTTTGGGTTCATAAGAAAGAAGAACCTACATTTTTCATTTACAATCATGGTTTGAAAAACTCTGTGGAATAACTCTTTTAGCGACTCATCACCAAGCCTCTGTATGAGATTTGAAAACTTGCCCCCTTCTAAGCGTAAAATCCCTTTTTCTTCTGGGAATTGAAACTCAGACAATGCCAAATCCTCAATAACACTGTGATTCAAGAAAATTCTGAAAGACAATGCTATTGAACACTTAATATACCTATCGAGGAAAATCTCGTGCAAAGGTGCATTTAGTTTTTTGAAATGGACTATGGCTTGATTTATTCTTGCTCTTTTTCTTTTTACTGTTTTTATTGCGTTTGGGCTTAAATTATTAAACTCATTGGAAGCCCTTTTTTACAAAATTCAAGTCTATAACTGTTGATAAAAGAAAATAGTATTATACCTTTGAATAATACATCTAACTTTTCATCAGAAATCTTATAATTGAGCATCCTACT
>DXJA01000170.1 GCA_019056875.1 Candidatus Jordarchaeum madagascarense | reverse complement strand
CATCTTCTTTTTTTTGGCTAGTTATCGCTAATCTCTTTGATTTCACTCCTTAGCCTATAAGGTTCACGGATATGAATTAAATTCCTCATCGTCAATCTGAAGTGATTCATTGTAGAAATGATTTACAAAAATGATATACATGGGTCTATCCACTCGTCTAAGGTCTTTTTTAACTATTTTTCCTTGTAAAATTACTTTATCACCTATTCTGAAGTAACCAAAATTGAAAGTGCGAACCAGAACTTCGTCAGGAATTTCCCCAATCCAATTCTTTCTTCTAATTTCATGACAAGATAAACTCCAAAATTCCCATGTCCGCCTGAAACATTTATTCTTGATTCTCCCGTTACTAAACCTCGAATTGTACCTTTATATAACACTTCTCTCGCCATTGCAGGTGAAACCTCCTTTTATTTTTTCCAATAAATTTTTGACCATCCATTCCTAGAATAAAAGGAATATTCGATAACGCTTTGGGTAATTTCTAATTTTTTCATCAACCACAAGTTATCTTTAACCCCCGCTAGGTAGTTGAAAAAAATGGATTAATTCTGCCCAAATTCTAAATTAAGGTTATGCAACCATTTCCTTTTCGAGTATTGTTTGAAACTCGGAAATTATTTGTGGTTCTCAATTGAGTTTTATGGGGAACTTTTATTAATTTTCACATTCCTTTTTGTGAATGGTGGAGTAGTTGGTGAGTTCTAGAGTTGACTCTAAGGGAAGGGTTTGTATTCCTAAGGAGGTGAAAGACGCCCTTGGAATCAAAGAAGGAGGCTCTGTCCGATGGATTCTCCTTGGTAGCAAAATTGCGGGGTTAATGGTGGAATCTGGGGTAGGAGAAGTGGAGGAAGAAAAAATTTTGGATTTTCTCGTGAATTTGAGTTCTAAAAAGATTAATAGGATTGGGAAACCGGATTATATGCCTATTTCAAAATCCGATTTGTGGTTAAGCGTGCAGGAGGATCAGTAAAGATTTTTCTTTTTTGATTCTGTTTTTTTATGTAGGCTTTCACACGACTAAACTTCATCGTTAAGGATATTAAAAATTTATGAGGTCTCATCTTTGTTCGTTTTTTCGGCGATTTCTTTAATTTTTGAGAGAACTTCTTTGTAGATGTCGGAGCTTAGGTACATTATCTCTGAGAGCTTGTCTAGTCCCTCTAATGCATTGCTATAAGTTATAACATGTTTTTTTAATCCTTCAAGGAGCAGTCCAAGACTTCCCCTAACTTCGACTCCTAGGCTTCTTGCAAAGCTTCTTGCTGCATCGTCGTCCAGCAAAGCTACTGCACCGTTTCTTAAGGCGTATAGGATCACTTTCATTTCCACTCTATGGATGCCTGCATGCTTTGTGAGTTCTACGAGTTTTCTGCTGGCTTCAACTTCGATAACCTTTATCTGCCCTTTTGTTATTTCCTCTTCGACTTGCAAGGCGTCTCCATATCCCTTTTCCTTTCCGACGGATACCACTTCATGTTTAACCTCAAGAGGCACCACAGTCTCGTAAAGGTTTAGGAGTTTGAGAAGGCCGGCCTTTGCTAGATGAATTAGGGGGCCTGAGTTAGTCACCGCTAATCTCTTTGATTTCACTTTTTATCTCCTCTAGAGTTACTGGGAAAGGGATGTTGTACTGTTTCAGGCAATCAAGAATCTCTCTGTAGGTTACATCAGCCATTTCGGCGGCTCGCCAGACTGTAATTTTTCTTTCTCTTAGGAGTTCTAGCGCCTCCCTTAGTTTGAACTCTCTTATACCTTCCTTCAACATTTCCCTAATAATCACTGATCTGTCAACACCCCTCTTTTTTGAAATCTTCTCAAGTTCCTCTAGGATCTCCCTTTCTACTCTTGAAGAAATAGTTTCCATATGTATACATTTTATTAAATTGTATATTAACTTTCTGTCATCTGCTAAAAACCACTTTTGAAATGAGGCTTCAGAAAGTTTGGGTTAAGTGATTATCTGGGATTGTTCTCTATTTTAATGGAAAACATTCAAATTTTTATGAAACAAGATTTGGCTCTTAAATTCAGATTAGCTGACAATTATCTCATATTTGGATTGGATACTTTCCGTACTTTTGCACTGTTTTCATCATTTCCATGAGATTCTCATACTTTACTCTTGGGTGTACGCTGTGTCCTGAGCTCAGGATGTAGCCTCCTCCCGGTGCCACGTTTTTCAGCAGTTTGAGCACCTCTTCTCTTACTGTTTCTACTAGGGCTTCGCTCAGGGTGTACGTGGGGTCCACGTTGCCTACTACACAGATTTTGTCGCCGTACTTTTTTTTGCCCTCTATTATATTCATGTTTGCCTGCGGTTCCCAGGGGTGCAGGGCATCTATTCCCGCATCTACAATGTCTTCCAGTATCTGGTTCAGATTGCCGTCGCTGTGCAGGAGAACCTTGACTCCTCGTTTGTGGCAGGTTTGCGTGAATTCTCTGAGGCAGGGGTATACGTATTTTCGAAAATCTTTAGGTGAGATGAAGGGTCCGGTTTTGTGGCCGTAGTCGTCATACACAACTAATGCCTCAGCATCCAAGTCCATCATGTATTTGGCTGTTTCAATGGCTAATTTTTTATGGTCGTCAAAAACTCTCTGTATGAATTTTCTGTTTTGGAAGAAGAGTTTGGAAAAGGTTTCAAACCCAAATATTTCCCAGGTGGATTCAAAAAACCCCATGATGCCCGGCATTATAAAAATTTGATCACCCACCACTTCTTGGGCTTTCTTATAGATTCTCTCCCTAATAGGATGATAAGGATCTATGGAGCCCCAAGCGTAATAGTCTTCAGGCGACTTGAAGCCTCCCCCCATGTAGGAGCCCATCTCGGTTCCGCTGTATTCCTTGAGTTGGAATTTTCTGCCGTACTCGTCGATGTAAGTGTCCCAGGTGGGGTACTTGCATTTGGTGAACTGGAGTAGAACTCCTAGGGAGCAGCTGTCGAGGCCGATTTTCGCCATAACCATGATGGACTTTGCGTACAAGTCGGGGGAATACTTCATGGTGTGTCTCTTTCGGAAGTATCGCCAGAAAGGAACATGTCTCATATCCCAGGCTGCCCGTATGGTGCCCTTGGTTAAACTGGTACCCATTACCTTCTCAGAAATGTCATCATTGGTGATGCCTGCCTCAAATGTGGGAACCCTGTCCGGCTCCTCCCTATTCAGGGCACATAGAACTCGCTCTCGGGCATCCAATTCCGGTCACCAATTCTTTAAAGCTCAGAGAATGTCAAAAATTTTGTATGGATGAAAATTGGGATTCAGATACGATTAAAAGAGTTAGATATGAGGTTTTCGCCCGAAAAAAGTGTGGGAAAAGTGGTTTAAGTGCTGTAGGTTAACCCGAATTTTTTGCAAGCTTTTTTAATGTCTTCCATACTTATTTTGAGTTCCAAGTCTTTTTGTTTCAAGCATCTTTTTTGCAGATTAGTTGGTCCAGTAACAATGGACGGTGCATCTTGGGGATACAGTTTGTGGTTCATTAGTATGGTGAATTTTTTGATGGGGTAAGATTTAAACAGTTTATCCCATTCCTCGGATGTGACGAAGTCTCCCAGAGGGGAGGGGTTCCAGGGTTGCGTTGGGAGGAAAACCAGTTCCTCGGCTTCTGCTAAATAATCTTCAAAAACCTTGTCCAGCATTTTCTTGGTGTCATTATAGGATGTACGCAGAACGTAGTATGTCCAAACCGGGAGAAGTGCTAATCTTCTCACTGCGAGTGGGACGAGTTGAGTGTATTGTTCAACAATTACTCCTCTGGGTTTTATTCCCTTTTCCACCATGGCTTGGTTGATCAGGTAGGTGGTCATGGCGCTTAAGTCGTGGGCCTTATTGGCCTTAATGTGGATAAAATTGTATCCTTGATCCTTGGCGAAATCCTTGGTGGCTTTGACCATTCTGGGGCTATTGCCGAACTCGCTGTCATAACTCTTCGCGGGTTTTATTCCCTCTATTCCCCAGCCTCCTCTGTGTGATGCGCCAACTTCCTTGAGCCAGGAATCAATTCTTTTGGAGCCGAAGGCGTATTCTTCGGGTGTTAAATCGTCCAGGCCTCCGCACTGGTAGTAGAACCTTTCGTCAAGCTTGTAGTGCAGCCAGGGTTCCTGAACGTCGAAAAATACTATGTCTCCTCCCTTCTTTAGGTGTTCTTTTATGAATTTTCGGTAAGCGTTGGGAAGCCAGAACTTGGATCTAAAGTGAAACACAAAGGGGAGGTTTGTTCGGTCGTGGATGGGGTCAAAGTGGATAACGATTTCCAGGTTCTCATTGTTGGGCAGGAAGTTCTTCATGAGATTTCTGCCGAATTCAATGAATCCCTCTGCGTCGTCGGGGTCTCCCCCCTTTCTGGTTACCGTGATATTCAAGCCCGAAAAAAGCATTATGGTATGCATTATGTCTGCGAGGTGTAAACTTCCTCCACTTGAGGCTCCGAGAAAAATGGAATCGATCTTCTTTCCCTGGAGCACCTCTCTGTGATAACTCAGGAACTCTCTCTCCAGAATATCGTCTATTCTGGACTTTTTCACAGTTTCTGGGTCTCTTCCATACTGCGCTTTGGTGAGCTGTCCTGCGTAGATTTTCCTTCCCAGTGAGGGGAAGGCGTTAAGGAGACTTATTAACGGCTTCATGTACGCTGGAATTTTCTGGTAGGTTACAATGTCGTCTTTCAGTATCGAGGCCCCGAACAGAAGGTAAACAGAATCGGAAAACTTCAAATCTGGCGGAACAACCACAACCAAAACCATGCACCCCTTCATAAATTTTTATATTCCACACTTAAATACCTGAGCATTGTTAACCTTCTCTAATCTACGCGCTGGTCCAAAATTAGAATAAATCGTTATCACGTAAAATTAAAAACGTAATCCCTGCGAATTGATTAGTTTTAAATATCGAAGTGAGGTAATAACTATTGGACTTGTGAGGGAGCAAGCGCATTCCTGTTTTGTTCTTTTAGACCATGGTAGGTTTCCACAAAAACATGCAGATTGGGATGGTACTGATGTCTTTGTTTCGAAATAATATAGAAAAAGAGGGGTACGACTCGTGTACGGCTTGAATGAAATTAAAATGCAGCTGGACGAATTAAAAAGACAATTAGAAGAAGCAGAAAAAGAGACGGTGCAAGCAGTCTGCAGGCAGTTTAGTGCCTCTCTGTGGCAGGAAATTAAAAATGACGAGGTTTTGGCTTTCGTGAAGAAGCCTTACGCTATTGTTCCCTATAAGCAGGGAGAATGGAGGCTTTTCATCCCCCGCTTCATACCCCTAGAAGTAGGATGGTTGGAATTTCAGACAGAGTCCTACAACGTTTACAGAGTCAATAAGTATATTGATTGGCTTACTCCTCTACCGGATGTGCTTAAGGATGAACTCGGTTTTGAGCTGCCCAACTTCAAAGTAGCCTTAGACCGGGATCGCGACATGGTAGTGCTGGAAGAGGGTGATGTTACAAACTTCAAAAAGAAGTATCAACTCTTTTTTAGCCGGCAAGTTAATGGTAACTCATTCCAGATTAAAAACACTAAGAAGTTCTCACTGGTAATCGAGCTTTTAAAGGATGGGGTTATGCCTTTTAGACCAAAGCCCGTGGATGCTGAAGACGTCATTGAGGAAGAGAGAGCTAAGTTTGAACTTAGAGATTACCAGAAAGAGGCTTGGGAGCTTTTCCTGAAATATAGTCACACAGGCATTTTCTACCCCTTTGGCGCCGGTAAGAGTATGCTAGGCCTCTACGCTATTGGGAAAATCCGGGGTAAAAAACTGGTGGTGGTTCCAACGGTGACTCTAAGGGAGCAGTGGGCGGAACGTATAAAAAACAAGTTGGATGTTGAGCCGGGTGAGGTAAAAATAGTGACTTATCACTCCGCCGTTAAAGAGTCTTCGGAAAAGGAGTACAGTCTGGTCGTCTTCGACGAAGTGCATCACCTTCCGAGCAATGTTTTCAGCGTGATTAGCTTTCTTAAGAGAAAGTACTCTATTGGCTTGAGTGGGAGCCCCTACCGGGAGGATGGACGATCCGAGTTAATATTTGCCCTCACAGGGTACCCGGTAGGCGTGGCTTGGGGTTACTTTTTCCAGAAGGGGTTGGTTAGGAAGCCAACCGTGAAATTAATAATTGTTGGTGGAGAAAACGAAAAGCTAGCATGGTTGGACAGTCTTATGGCGGAGCCGAGCATTACCCTGGTGTACTGTGATAATCTCCAGAAGGGAAAAAAGATTGCCGACAGATTCGGTGGAACTTTCATTAATGGGGAAACTAGAAATCGTCTCGAAACCGTGCGATTAGCGTTGGACAAAGATGGTTTCGTCATACTTAGCCGAGTGGGTGACGAGGGTCTCAGCATACCAGATATACAACGTGTAATAGAATACGAATATCTATTCGGCTCTCGTAGACAAGAAGCTCAAAGAGCGGGAAGACTTTTTCATGCAATAGAAGAGGGTGAACACATTATCCTGATGACCTTAGACGAGTATCGAAAATATAAGAAGAGAATGTACTCCCTAATTGAAAAAGGATTAGAGGTGAAAATTGAGAACTGTACTTCGGCTATTACAGATTCTTAATTTTAACACTTTCTATTGAAATATTCAGAGTCTTGTTGTTTTTCGATGAGACTTTGATAGTTCTGATATTGCTTCCCAGTTTTTTGGCTGTGATATTAGTGTTTTCTATTCTTTTATGGTTGTATAAACTTTTATATAGCTCGTTACTTAACCTTTTATCTGAGGCGGTTTATATGTGTGACACTCTTGTAGCCTTGGGAAATTCCACCGAGGATGGTTCGGTGATTTTTGGAAAGAATAGTGATAGACCACCCAACGAGGCACATGTGATCAGGCATTTCCCCAGAATGGAGCATCGTGAGGGTTCCAAAGTCAAGTGCACCCACACCGAGATTCCCCAGGAACCGGAAACTCTTGAAGTACTCCTGTCGTGCCCGTTTTGGATTTGGGGTGCCGAAATGGGGGTTAATGAGTATGGTGTAGCCATTGGCAACGAGTCTGTTTGGTCGAAGGAAGATTACGCTGATGCAGGGCTACTTGGTATGGACCTTCTCAGATTAGGATTGGAGCGTGGGGAGACTGCGAGAAGAGCTCTGGAAGTAATTGTAGAACTTTTGGAAAAGTATGGTCAGGGTGGAAGCCACAATTACGGTACTCCCCTAAAATATCATAATTCCTTCATTATAGCTGATACGAGCGAAGCATGGGTTTTAGAAACTGCAGACAAGTACTGGGTTGCAGAGTATGTCAAGGATGTCCGTTCAATTTCAAACAAGTATACTATAGGCAAGGAGTGGGATTTAGCTTCACCAAATTTGGTAGAACATGCCATTGAGAAAGGCTGGTGCGAATCCAGAAAGGATTTCAACTTTGCCCGGTGCTATGAGGTTTCGGGGATACAACAAATAATGCATTGTGATGAACGTCTTGATCGATCCACCAAACTTCTGCAAGACAACAAGGGTAAGATAACAGTGAAAGATATGATGAGTTATCTCAGAGACCACGAAGGATATAATGTGAAAGAATATAATCCCGATAAACAAATAACCACTATTTGCGCGCACTCGGCGCCCGAAATTATGATAGGCCAATCTACCGCAAGCTATGTGGGGCATCTTACTGAGGAGATCCCTACACACTGGTTAACCGGGGGCTCTAATCCTTGCATTAGTGTTTATATACCCTTCTATATTGGTGCTGAGATTCCAGAAACCTTCACCAAGGGCGGTGAAAAGTATAAGGAAGATTCTTACTGGTGGAATCATGAGAAGTTGGTGCGAAAGATTCAGGAGGATTATCCCCAACGTGCAGGTTTGATAGTTCCTGAAATTGAAACTCTACAGTCTAAATTCTTGGAGCAAGCTAACAAAATTCGTAATACGGCATTAGACCTTACCCTTGGGGAATCGATTCAAATACTGGAAGATTTCACGAATGAGTGCGTCGAGACTGTGACTAAGAAGAGTAAGGACTGGTTAAAAACGGTGGAAAAGATGAAACAGGTTACTCCGACCAAGAGTGATTATCTCAACTTTCTGAAATCTGTAAATGAAGCGGCCGGATTGAAGATTTAATTAATCCTTTTTTTATTTTGTCATTTAGTTTACGAGTATGCAAATTCAAATATTTCTAAATAATTTAAATCAATTCTGTTAAAAAAATAAGGTTATTTAATAAACCATTCTGTTTAGATAATCATAAACTTTAACACTAGCCGCATTGAATTTTTACTCAAGAACTATGGGGGAAAAAATTTGTCGATTGTCAACCGCGGAATAGAAGAACAACTCTCCACCACGGGAATAGAAGAATTAGACCGCCTTCTTGGCGGAGGCATACCTCGAGGATCAACCGCATTAATTCTTTGTGAAGGTCATAATGCTCAAGACGCATCCGTGCTTTTGGGCATAATTTGTTTAAACTTGTTAGAGAGAGGCGAAACCGTAATACTCCTAACCACTGATCCGCCAAACGAAACTTATCCCCAGCTCTACGCTCCAGAAGTTGCATCCAACGCATTGAAGGAGAATCGCCTCTTCTACATAGATCTATTCAGCTCTTCTATGGGTGTTCAAACCTCTGAAAACTCAAACATCGTGGTGGTCGAGAAACCACACGATCTGAATCACGTTTTTTATCATACAAGTATGTTTAGAGATGAAAAGCTAAAAGGAATACCCTGGCCGGGTCTAAAAGTATCCTGGATATACAATCAGATTTCAACCACCATATTTACGGTAGGAGACCCTGATAAGGTGCTAAGATTCGTTTGGAATCTCAGATCAAAAATTAAGACACTCAGAGACGTAGCGTACACGGTGATGAATGTTGACATGCATCCACAGAGGGTTGTTGAAACCGCAAAGCACATATTCGACACCGTAATCGAACTTAAAACAATTGAAACAGAAGGACCCGCAGTAAAACACCTCAGGGTTCTAAAAAATGCCGGTTTACCTTGTATAACGGATTTGATGCCATACTCGGTGGCTATCCAAAAAAGACGATTCCAACTGGGAAGTGAAGTGGCCTCCTCTTTTGAGGAGTTAAGAAAGATGTTCTACATGGATAAATCAGGACTACTCAAATTACCGTTTTACGATGAGATTGCCCGGTTTCTTGTGATACCTGCCGCAGTAATTTTGAATATCCTGAGAAAAGCTGGTGAAAATAACTATTTAGACCAAATAAAAGATTCTCTGGAGTATGCGGGCTACAAACATGGGAGAGGACTCGCTAAAGTTTTTAAAGGAAAATTTCAGCTTCGGAAGGATAAAAATTTTGAGAACTGTTTAAAAGTAATTTCCGCAACCGGATGGGGAGTAACTACATTCCACTTGAAAGATGGCAGCGATGAAATTACAGTGAAGGTTGAGAATCCACCCTTTATGTCCAGTCTGAAAAAATTTAACAGACCAATCTGCTTTGCCCAGAAAGGACATTTCAAGGGAGCTCTAGAAGAGGCATACGATTCTAACTATGATATAGAAGAGACCAAGTGTGTGGGATTGGGCGATGAACACTGTGAATTTGTAGCTACAAAAACTAATATTAGTGAGTCCCCTTCCCGATTGAGCGAACTGGAATCCCTTGAATTACTAATTCCCCTAATTACCACCACTAATGAAAAACTAGGAGAGTTTAAAGAAAAGGTTATCCAGAAAAAAAAGCAATCATACCGGGGAATAAAACTAACATTTGAAAAGCTTCCCGAAAAATTACCTGACCTATTAAGCCACTGTGGTTATAACGCCAAATTTCTGGGAAAAGGAGGAAACCATCTCTTATACCAGATTACTAATTGCCCTTACCAAAAAAGAGACCAGGTATTTCACGAGGTATGCACAACATACCTGGAAGCGTTGATAGAAGCCATGGATATAAAAACCAAAATTAGTATTAAAGAGGACACTTCCGTTGAGGATAAATGTGTTCTGAAAATCGAAAAAATAATTTAACTTCCTTTTTTTCCACATTGAGCCTTTGAAACCTTTCCCATTTCGGGATCAAATATATCAAAATAAATAATTTATCAAATATTTAATGGGAAAGGATAAATAAAGTGATGTATCATTCCTTTAGGGTTATTACCTGCGTACATAGCAAGCCTATCAAGATTAAAACTGTTTTTAACCCCCTAAATGCGTATAACAAATCTTAATGTGACAAATTCACTGTCAAATTAAAACCATACTTTGAATCCTCAATCTGAAATCCTTTAATGTACCAGCTAGATAGAGTAGCCTCAAATTCTTGAATAAACTGCATAAAGCATAAGAAATATTATTATTCTAGTATAAAGATTATATCTTGGAGAGATAGTTGTAGGTGGAGTGTTTGAGGAAAATTGTTATTTTGCTCCTTGGCTTTCTAATTATTTTTCAATTAGGACTGGTGCTAGCCCAGAATCAAGCTAATCAACAGTATTTTGCCAACTGCTATCCTGATATCCAGAGCATTAGAGCGAAACAAGCTTTTTCCAAAACAGTAATGTATATAACCATAGACGGAGAAATCACCCGCTCAACGGAACTAATGGTTCAAGACGCTTTGATCAAAGGATTTTACGCACAAGCCGACCTGATAGTGTTTTTCCTAAACACCCCCGGCGGCGAGTTAAGCGCCGTAGAGAATATTATGAACATGTTTGAGGTTAGCGGAATACCTATATGCGTTTTTGTAGCGCCCTACGGCTCAACGGCTTGGAGTGGTGGAACATATCTCATGATGGCCAGTCACATAGCAGCCATGTCCATAGGCACCATAATGGGCTCTGCCCAACCAGTGCAATCGGGGCAAATTGGTTCCAGTTTAGAATATGTGGGCCAAATGCTCTCTTTAATGACCTTTCATGCCCGTCTTCACGATAGAAATCAAACCATAGCCCAGCAATTCGTTACAATAAATCTAAACCTACTACCGGGAACCGCTAACAACACCGGTATGATAGATATAGTGGCCAAAGACCTATTTGGACTTCTACAACAACTGGAAGACAAGACCCTGATAAGATATGATTCGCCTAATGGGGTGTTGGCTTGGAAACTAGTACCGACAGCAGATGTGGGGAATTATAGCGGGATCGTTCAACAAGTAGATTTTGCTGGGATAAGTGATTCTCCCTTCTTATACTACTACGATAAACCAGTACAGTACAATGTTCTGAGCATCATAGTAAACCCCTACGTCACCTATATACTTCTTATCGTGGGTCTCTTCGGCATCATTATCGGTCTTAAGACACCCGGCTTCGGTGCAGAGATCTTGGGTGTAATCTCCATTATTCTCGGATTCGCCGGTTTAGGGATTCTAGGATTCAACATAGCCTCCATACTGTTCTTCGTCACTGGTTTCGTACTTTTTCTACTAGAACTGAAAACACAGGCCTTTGTACTAGCAACCGGTGGTGTAGCCTGCTTTATACTGGGAGCGATTCTAATCTTTCCCACATCAAACTGGCTAATCACATATAATTTTATACAAACCGTAATCATTTCAGTGGTGGTTGTGTCCCTCTTTATCTCAGGCTTCTTCGCCTATCTCGTCTACAAAGTGGGTGAAACCAGAAAAATAGCTAAAGAATTGGACATCGCATCACTGGTTGGAAAAACCGGAAAATCAAAAACAGACCTGACACCCAAGGGAACCGTACTAGTAGCATCAGAAGAATGGAGCGCAAAATCCCACGACGGCAAACTCATTCCCGAAGGAAAGAAAATTAAAGTAGTTGAAGTAAAAGGATTAACACTCATCGTGGAACCAGTAAAATAAAAAGACAAAGAAACATAGGATACAACTAATTTCCCCTCCCCATTATTTTTTTTCAACAATCAATAGCTGAAAAAGATCACTCTGGCATACTCCTCACCTTGAAGGGTTTGGGGTTCTACACTTCTATTGTTGGAAGGTGTGGGGTGTGTCACCACCCGGTTAATGGCTTCCACACCCTTTTCCAGGTGAGCAAGCCCTATTATTCTGTTTTTTCCTTTTTCCAATATTTAAGCCCCTCGCAATTCATCCTCGCCCTAAAGGATTGAGACTTTGCTAATCCTCTGTAGCTTAAGTTAGAAGACGTATCAGCCTCTCCTTCAACTGGTATAGGCCTTGACATAAAACTATTATACTTCTTTTCTTTCATCCTAGAACAGATACTCGAAAATATAGTTCTCTAAAAAATTTTGCTGGAGGTTTCAGTTTTGAGTACAAATTTTCACCATGTGGGAATAGTTGTTGGGGATCTGAAGACCGCTATCTCGAATTACTGTGCCGCCCTAGGATTAAATAGTAATAAGATAAAGATACACAGACAAGGATACTCAACGGAGAAAGGTGAAGGGGAAGAATTTGACTATGCTTTCATACCCTTAGGAAATAACTGTTATGTCGAACTAGTTTCACCCATAAGCGAAGGTCCAACAAAGAGGTACCTGGACAAAAAGGGGGAAGGCCTATTCCACCTAGCCTTCGAATCTGACGATGTTTTAACCACCATTGAAAATTTTGAGAAGGCAGGGTTCCCCCTGGCTGGACGCACCCCTTCAAAACAGGTCCTCTCCGTGTTCTTCCACCCCAAGTACACACACGGGGTACTCCTCCAAGTAATCAAGAAGAATGTTATCCTACCTGACGGCTCACCCAATCTCGAAGTGGCGTTGGAAGAAGAATAGGCAATTTCACCCCCTTCTTTTTTGAACCTTTCGCGGCACCCTCACGGAAGTGCTCAAAGAAAAAATTAAAAAACCCTAATACTCGAATGCTCCCCATTTTTTTGGGATTGAAACACTTCATTTTTTAAAAAATACAATAAAGATATCAATAATCGTATTATAAGAAGTATTTAAGTCATTAATTCAAGTTATACAATGTCATAGAGGAGACAAGAGATGGAGACCGAATTAAAAATAGTTCCTGACCTTATTCCGCTTGGCGCAACCGTGACTGAACACTCAATTTTCACACCCCTTTCCAAAGCGGAACCTGTTAAGGAAATAAAGGTAACCGAACCTATGGCTTATCAGGAATCAAATTATCAAATCGTTAATCTTAGCGGAGTCTGGAGGCGACTAGCGGAGCGCGGAGATTTGGGAGATTCTCCTTCCCAAGGTAATTTTGATGATTTTGATTGGCCTCGGGTAAAGGTTCCCGATAACTTTGGTCTTGATGCTGAGTTGCAAAGATTCTATGACCCGGTCTGGTACCGCCGGAAAATAAGGGTTGAAAAATTTAATTACGCTGACCTAATTTTTGAGGGAGTAGACTACCTGGCAGACGTGTATCTAAATGGTCAACACTTGGGCCACCATGAGGGTTACTTCGCTCCATTCTCATTCGACGTGACAAAAATACTCAAAGAAAAAAACGTTTTAGCGGTGAAAGTGCAGGATCCCTGTGAAAATCTGGATCCCGACAAATGGTTTTTCCTCCAATACAAAAAATATATTAAAGGAACTATGAACTATCATGATTCCCGCCCGGGCGGTTTGCCCGGAACCCCCTCTCCTCGCTGGTCATCGGAATGGGGGCAAAGCCTAACCACGGGGGGAATAACAAAGCCCGTATACTTGAAACTTGGTGGACCTGTTAGAATTGACAAGTTTTTTGCAACACCATTAGACATCAAGGGGCGAGTCCACCTTGCCATAGTAGCCACAAACAGGCAAGAAAATAAACGGGCAACGGTATTCAATATTCACCTTTATGCTCCCAGTGAAGAAAAGGAATCCAAAGAAGAGAAACACATAGTCTTAGCGGTCTCTTCAAATCTGGAACCGGGGCCAAACAGAATTGATCTAGAACTATTAATTCCGGAGCCTGTTCTTTGGTGGCCCTGTTCTCACACCGAGCTCGGAGAGCCAACCACCTATGGTTTAACCGTGGAGGCGGTATGTGATAGGATTCTTTCAGATAAAACAAGCGAGCATTTTGGAATACGCACAGTCCGCCTAGATCATGATCCTTGGATGTTTAACCTCAATGAGCGTCCAGTCTTCGTAAAAGCAACTAATTATATACCGCGGCAACATTTTGCGGATGTGGATTATGATTTTTATGCTCGAGACATGAAAATGGTCAAGGAAGCAAACCTAAACAGTGTGGGTGTGCACGCCCATATTCAATGCCCAGCGTGCTACGAGGCAGCCGATGATGCGGGAATAATGGTCTTCCAAGACTTTCCACTCCAATGGTCATACGATTCGGGTGAAAAAACCAATCCCGGATTCGTGAAGAAGGCTCAAAAAATGATTACCGAGATGGCTTACCACCTGTACAACCACGCATCCGTAGTCTACTACGCCTGTCACAACGAACCCCCCGCACAATTTATTCCCGATTTTGAAGCTGAACCCGATGAGGATAAAGGAAACCGGGTGCTCGACGAAAAACTACAGCAGAGACTACAGGAAGCAGAAACCAGCCGACCGATACACAGATCATCAGGCATAGGAGAGGATCTTCACGTGTATGATGGGTCCCTGAGTGGGGGGTCTCTTTACAACTGTCGCCAACAGAAGTCAGGGTTTATTTCCGAGTACGGCTTCTGGTCCATCGCTGAAAAGGCAGTAAAATATGGGGATACCGGTTGGCCACCCGATGAGGATCAGCTTATTGAATGGTCGAGCCGCTTAAGCTTCTTCGGTTCAACATGCACATTTGTGGGCGCACCAAGCCATTACAGAAATCTTTCATTCTGGATAATGGGAACACAGCTCTATGGTGCGTTTCTAGCAAAGTATCAAACCGAATTCTTCCGCTCCCACAGAGGACAACCCTACAATGCCATTCGCTGGCACTTTTTCTCTGACTGGTGGCCAGATCTAGGCTACGCCGGCGGAGGTTTAGTTGACGTTGAACGTAACCCCAAACTAACTTACAAATGGCTAGCCCAAGCACAGAGACCATTAATAATGATAGCGGATTTGGAAAACACCTTATTTCCACCAAACACCGAAATAGAATTTCCCCTCTATATAGTAAATGATAACCTCAGAGCCAAAACCGGAAGATGGCGAGTAGCAATAACCAGAGTAAGCCAGAGCATAGTCATCGAAGGGGATCCCGAAGCCGCAAAACTAGGAGGCACCACCTTACCCGCCGCGAAACACCACCTAGTAGCCCTACCTACGGGTGAAACCGGGGAAATAATACTTGAGCAAGAAGGCGAGTTCCAAATCGAGCCAGAAACCGTTAAACAGGTCACCACAGTGGCCTTCACAACCCCGTCTGGAACAGACCTGAAATCATACACACTAATCTTGGAATGGAAGGAGGAAACCGGCCTTAAAGAATCGAACTGGGCACATATACTAGTCGCACCAGATGATTGGTCACCAGGTCCAGGCATGCATGTAGTTCCGTAAACGTACTACACCACGAAATAAGAAGCGACTTCCGACAAAAATTCCAAATCGCTTGAAAAATTTTCAGTCCACTTTGAACCATTAGTAGGCAAATATAGAACAATTTT
>DXJA01000169.1 GCA_019056875.1 Candidatus Jordarchaeum madagascarense | reverse complement strand
GGGAAACCCCCAACTGGGCTCAAGGAGAATAGAAGACATGATCGAGTCAGAGGGACGCTTCCACCACACCACCATCCACCGGCTACTCAGGAGGGCGGGTCTGGTGAACTCCCACCCCTACCGGCGCCGCACCCCCTTCAAAATGGTTCGAAAAAGTGAACCCAACGCCTGCTGGGGCATCGATTTCTGCCAGTTCTGGAGCGAAAATCTACACGAAACCGTCTACCGCATAGAGATCGTCGACGACTGCACCAACGCCCGCCTCTCCACAGCCCTCACCCTCGAGGAAAGCTCCGAAGCAGCAGCGGAAGCCGTCCGCCAAGCTATGAAGGAGTTCGGCGTCCCTCTGGAGATCCACTCCGATAACGGTTTGCAGTTCAAAGCCGCCCGGGCGCATCGCCCCTCCGAACAATTCGCGAGGCTGTCCGAAGAGTTCGGGATGTCGTTCAGCTACTCCACGGAGGGCCGCCCGAACGAGAACGGCAAGGCGGAGCACGCCTGCCGGGACTTCAAGGTAGAGTTCCTAGGCGACGACCAGCTCTTCGCCCTGCTCTCCGAGGACCCCCTGCACAGGGGGCAGCACCTCCTCGCGCTGTTTAACCTTTTCCACAACTGGCTCCCCAGCCAGGGGCATCATCTCTACGGGGCCAGCCCGGCTCAGCTTCATCCCCGGATTTCCCTCACGAAACAGGAGGCTTTGGAGGCTTTTGAGGAACTCTACCTGAAGCCTAAGGGGATGTCTTTTAATATCAGCGATTGGCAAATACTACAAGGAAACACCTAGTCCACTTATTTATGCTACAGTACACTCTAAAAAAATTAGTAATATCACTATTAATTAACACAGCTCTAATAAAAAGAATGAAACCTCTCTTACTTGGTGAAATTTAATTGCTAACCTTGATTCATTCAGTTTGGTTTTTGCTTGTATTGTTATATTTATTTTATGCGGTTAATTGTTCCGGAGTTAATGTTTTAGATTTTTCCGTTTTTTTCCAGTGATAGGGAAACATCTTCCAATCCTAGTCTAGTCAGAGTTTCCTTAGTGGGTATCCCCTTATCATTCCATCCGCGCAGCCGGTAATAAGTATCCAGAAGCTCATCGTATTCTTCTCTCTGAAGCAGCTTTCCTTTTAATGGACCAGACGGTACCGGGTCGCAGAAAACTCTCTCTGGAGGATAATCGTCCGCCCTGGAAATTCCTCTAACCACGTTGATGGCTCTGGTTAGGTTGTAGATGGCTTCTGAACGTTCCAGCAATTCTTTGAGAGTGGTTTTGATACCCGTTACTGTGGTGTAAAAATCTGCATAGATGCTCTCATCTAGGGAAAGCTCTATCCACTCTAGTCTGCAAACTCCCAAACAGTCAAACAGGGGCCTTATGTGCTGGTGATAAATCACTAGCCTTGCTCTATCTTCTGCCGTCCACTTGTCCTGCATCTCCAAATCCTTGGAGATCACCCATGCTCTCGAATGGTGCGCTCCCACATCACATGTAGCGTAGGCAAGAGCCATCCCCGGTGAAGCTCTAGTATCATACGCACTCTGTTCAAGTCCCTTAGTTTGCATTGCCAATGGTTTCGTATCCTTCCATCTCTCGGTAACGGCTTTCACCCCACCGGCAATTATGTCTCCTATTCCCTCCCTTCGGGCAATCATTCCGAGAACCTTTAGCAAGGCTTCACCGTTTCCAAATTTTAGTTCTATTCCCCCAGTGTCCTCTTTGTTTATGATTCCTTTCTCGTATGCCTCCATTAGTAAGCCTATCAAATTTCCCGAGGATATGGTGTCAATTCCTAAATCATCGCAGAGATTATTGGCTCTGATTACCGTTTTCAAATCTGTGATTCCACATGCCGAACCTAGCATCGCAGCGGTCTCATACTCTGGCCCCTCAACCACCACTTTCGTATCTCCCTCTTTAATCACGCAGTAGTTTCCACAAGTCATAGGGCACGCAAAACACGCTCTGTCCGTGGTCTTCACTTCTTCCATTTTATCTCCGCCAATTTCTTCAGCCTGTTCAAAGCTGGTTTCCTGAAAGTTCCTTGTGGGCAGTACACCCCTCTCGTTAGCCCATTCGATAACCTGCAGCGTCCCCTGTCTCTGCCAAATGTCCAAAAACTCGTTCTCGGAAATGGTTCTGTATGACTCGTAGGCGATGTCCATGAACTTGTCCACGTCTGCAATGGGTATATCCTTAAATCCCCTGACCACAATCGCCTTCACCCTTTTGGAGCCCATAATTGCGCCCATTCCGGTTCGTCCAGCATTTCTCCCATAATCCGAGGTCATACAGGCAAATTTGACCAAATTCTCTCCCGCGGGGCCAATGGAAAGTACATGTACGTCATTGTCCCCTAAATCCTTCTTTAACCGTTCTTCGGTGGTGAGTGCCCCCAGTCCCCAGTATTCTTTCGCATCCCGGATTTCCACATCACCATCATCAATCATAATATATACCGGCTTCTTTGAAACACCCTTTAGGGTAAAAGCATCATAACCAGCCTGTTTGAGCTCCGCGCCAAAAGCACCCCCCACACTGCTATCGGCATAGATTCCAGTAGCCGGAGAAATAGACACTATAGACATTTTTCCTGCAGAAGGAACAAGGAGACCGGTAAGCGGGCCAGAACCGAAAAAGATTAGATTATCTGGACCCAAAGGATTAACCTCAACTCCAACCTCTTCCCAAACTTTTCTAGCACCCCAACCTCTACCACCGATGTACTTGACTGCCCAGTCCTCAACGGGTTTCTCCTCAGAAATTTTACTCTTGGACAAATCAATTCTTAAAATACTATTCATGTATCCACCGTTCAATAGGGATTCCCCTCTTCATAATTTTCAAACACCTTCATCTCCATCACGCTTCCGACTCTCCTCACCCCCGGGGAACAAATTTTATCGCTTCCTTGGGGCACATAACGCACTGGGGGTCTCCGCCGCAAAGATCACATTTTAAGGGGTATGGAATGTCCGGGTGTATAAAGAGAGCTCCGAATGGGCACGCGTCAACACATGCTAGGCATCTGGTGCATTTTTGTTCGTCTAGTTTCACATTGCCCTCTTCAATGGTAATCGCTCCCTCGA